>JAPKXT010000103.1 GCA_026394695.1 Methanoregula sp. | reverse complement strand
CCGGTGTGATCCTGAACGCTCCTTTCCCTATATATTGATCGCAGATCCATAGATGGTTGTAAGAGGAAAAGGGGATGGCTGATCCGGAAACATTTCCCTGCCAGATTTGCGGGGAACACAAGAGACAAAACGAGGTCGTGCCTGCGGAATTGATCCGTGCATCGATCGTTGATGTGATCGTAAAGGAATATCCGGCGTGGTCACCCAAAGGGTACATCTGTCATGCTGACCTCAACCGGTTCAGGGTAGATTATGTCCGGAATGTTCTCAAGAAGGAGAAAGATGAGTATTCCTCGCTCGAAGAGACCTTCAGACATGGCGTGAAAGAAGAGGATCATCTCCCAGCAAATATCAATGTCGAATTTGAGAAGGAACTGACCTTTGGCGAACATCTTGCCGACAAAATTGCCGGTTTTGCCGGCAGCTGGTCATTTATTGCAGTGTTCTCCGGCATACTTTTCCTGTGGGTTGCCCTGAACACCTTTATTTTACTATTCAGGCCATTCGATCCGTATCCCTATATCCTGCTTAATCTTTTCCTTTCGGCCCTTGCCGCAATTCAGGCTCCCGTCATTATCATGAGCCAGAACCGGCAGGAGATAAGAGACCGTCTCCATGCCGAACGTGATTATCAGGTGAGCATCCATACGGAACTCGAAATTCACCGGCTCCATAAAAAAATTGATCATCTTCTGGCGAGCCAGGGGCAAAGACTTCTTGAAATTCAGGATATCCAGATGGAACTGATGGAAGAGATGGCCAAAAAAACCGTGTAATGCCTGAAGTATCTTCACCGCATCTCCGGCATCTCCGGTCAGATGCACCCCTTTTGTTCCGAGCCCCCAATCCGTCCTTCAATTTGTTAAGTGAGGGTCGAACCGACCCGAGCTTCCGGGAAACACGCATGGTTTTCCCTTATCCGCCCTCCCCCAGCCCATCGGGTAAGGGATTTGCCAACCGATAGGGTCTGTCAGGGTCATTTTTAAAGCGATTATCTGCCGTATTTTTCCAGAAAAGTCTCAATAATCGTGTTGTTCAAAAATAGTGAGCTATAATTCGCCATTTTTCTCGGCCTGATAAAAAATCCCGGATTTCTTTTCGAAACCTATATTGGCACAAACAACACCCGTCCCTGTAACTAGGTAGGATTACACCTGGGCAACAAAAAGGAGGAGGTAGAAAAATGGTACGACGTTTTCACAGATCAATCTTTGATGAACTCGATGAACTCAGAGCATCCATGGACTACCTGTACCAGCTTGCTCTTGAACCAATTGATAATCCGGTGTTACCTGAAAGAGATACCCCCGGTATCGTATGCCAGTACCTGCATAACCTGAACGCGGAAGTCGCAGAGCATGATGATCAAGTGACGGTAACCGTCGAGACGGTTCCCGGAATCGGAAATTCAAAAATATCCGTTGACCTGATCAACGAAAATACCCTGAAAATTACCTTTGATGGGGAGGAGGATAGAATGGAGGGTAATGACGGGAATTGCCTGCGTGAACGGAGATCTTTTAACCTGAACCATATAATCCAGCTCCCCGGTCCGGTCATGAATTATGGGGCGGGATTGACGTTCAGAAATGGCGTGCTCGATATCCATTTTAAGAAAGCTCTGCCAATCCAGACGTAAAACCAATATATACAATCCTTTTTTGGTATTCGTTGTTTCGAGGTGCACCGCAAAGGTTCACTATAGGAAAAATTACTGATATGACCCCGATAACCGGATATTTCCCTTCCTCGACGGTCATAACCTTCCCCATCGGAAGGAACCGGAACTTATTTTTTCATCTGCACTTTCACGTACGACGACATCGGTGAATTTTCCGAGCCCCGGTTAACGCGAGGGGTGATCACCGTAGAATGTTTCCGGCAGTTTGAACACGATGCATCCCGGCATTCCTTGTAATGGTCCCGTGGGGTTTTATTGACGATACTATTCTTAGTATTGCACAGCGGGCAGGTAAACTGGATAACATATCCAGATCTTGTACCCATAATATCAGGTATTGCGGAATGTCTTATCATTGAAGTATTCAGTCTTGTTTTTCTGAGAGCAAACGAACCTGATCTCATCGGGAGATCCGGTCCACCTTCCAAAAAGGATTTTGAAGGCTGGCGGGAGTTGAGGTCCCTTGCCCTGCGGCTCCGGGCGATACTGGTATCAAAACCATGTATAACTTCAGTACAATTGGCGGGTGAGTGTATAGAATGATAGGCTGGAATACCCCACACCATCCTTGGTTCATTCACATGAATCCTCAGTAAAACCCCGATATACATACGTCCCGTCATAATCATCAGATATCCTTTATAATTTTTAATTTTCATGATTGGGCAAGATTCAATAAACTTTTCAAAACGAAAAAAAATTAGTATTTCTGCATAAATCCGATAGAGAAAGAGGTTGCCTGTTTCCTGGTATGGATTTCTGAAATAGAGTTATTGAAGATTTTTTGTAAAAACCTGGTAGGTATAATTATACTGACAATCGAGATTACCGAATTCGGCGATGGAAACATGTAGAGTTTTTTTCTCAAGCGGGGAAAACCGGGGAATGCTGAAAGTTTGTGTCAGTCCATGGCAATACGTGGCTGTTGGAGCTAAGGCGATATCCACATCGACATTGTCAAATGTGGTATTGGTCGGGTTGGTTACCTGAAAACTTCCGGTATACACATCAAAATTTCCTACTGTGTCCTGCAGAAACCCGTCAGGATCAAGATTGATAACGGGGATATCATAATTCCGGGTAGTGGAAACGCACCCCATAAAAAAGAGCATAATGAAAAATATCAATATCATCCAACCGCAGCTTTTCATTGGTGTCAAGTCAAATGATTCGTTTTTATGCTTTCATATACTTTGTTACCCTGATATCCTGATTTTACCTGTCTCTGATACGATCGGGCCGTGCCATTGATAATCCCTTTTTTAAAAACGTCAATGCCCGTATTAAAAGGATATCTGATAAAATTGGTATCACTTCCGGGAACAAAGTATTTCTTGGCTAAGGAATGATCTTAGAAAAGCAGTGAATAATGGAGTGAATGATTGGGATGGCAGACGCAGTTATTACTGAATTTGCAGGGACCCGGAAGGGACCGATCACCAGATTCTACCAGTACAGCCGGGATGGTGTCCGGGTACTGGATACCGGAAAAAACGTACAACGGCTCTATCTCTTCGGTCCATCTGCTGACATGATGACGGAACGCGATATCACGAATAAAGAAAAGATTCTCCGACGGTTTATTTTCGATCAGAACGGGATGCTTGAAGAGACATTCTCGTTCGGCCAGCGGCCGCGAACATTCCGGTATGAAAACGGTGGCATGCAGATTGCTGTGCGGGAGGGTGGACAATACGGTGCGGTCGGAAAAACGTTTACCTTCGATCATAATGGCATCGTAGAAACCGCATGGGGGCGTGATGGCGAAATCGAACGGGTGTACATCTTCGATGCCGGGAATGATTCTATAACGGAACGAGCTTCCGGGTGGTATGGCCCGGTTAGCAGGACATGGATATTTGAAGGAATTGATGCATCAGTTTTCAAAGAGCGGGAAGCCTTCCTGCAATTCATCGTGTTCACGGAGCGGAATGACGAAGTTTCAGATTCCGCACTTTTGAATAGTGCGGAAGGGGATACATCCGTTGATGAAAACCCATCAGAAAAGCCCCGCCAGAAAAAAAGCAGCGAGATATCCTATGCCGAACGGCACTCAGGGCGCTGATCCTGATCAGAGAATCGTCCTTCCCGTAACAGATCGAAGACATCCACCATTATTTTTTAAACGGGGCTGCCTGTCCTGGATAATGCTGGATACAATGCAACCCGTCACCCATGGTTCTGAACTAGTCGTATCGGTACTGTCTGCTTAATTTTTACTCACTTTTTCGGGCACCCTCTTGTGATACCATTTCTTGTGACCCTTTGCGTACTCGGAACTTAAAAAACAATGCTCCGGCAAATATCCCGGAATCATTTCTTCTTGTATCTCTTCCCGGCCGAAAATGCCTTGTCGATCTGTTTCCCGACATTGAAATAAGAGGTCTGGGCGTATATGATCGGGTTGATCTTTGTGATATCCGGTTTCCCGTCAGTCACACATGCTTTGTCGACATGGATCTCTATGATATTTCCGATGTAGAGGTGGTGGCTCCCGCAGTCAACGGATTTGAACAGTGTGCACTCAATATTGACCGGGCACTCCTCTGCCAGAGGAGCAGTCTTCAGTTTCCCGTAAAACGAGCGGAAGACTCCGGACTTGTCCTCATGTGCACCGGAGACGAGGCCGCAGTGGTCAGTCTCGACCACCCGTTTTGCTGATGGCACGTTCAGGCTGAAGGTCTTGTTCTCCTCGATCCCCTTTGCAGTATAACGAGCCTTGTTGATCGCGACACAAACCATCGGCGGCGCCATGCAGGCAACGGTAGCCCATGCGGCGGTCATGTAGTTTGGTTTACCTTTCACGTTCGCACCCACGAGCAGCGTGGGCATGACACTCATGTACGGCATCGGCCCGAGCGTGATCTTTTCCATGGTTCTTCACTCCGGCATAGGGTTTGTAAGGAGTGGTCTTTAAGAGTATCTTTGCGGGAACGAGATCTTCAACAGTGAAGTGGGGGAGGGAGTGTGGGTCTCCCCGGAGGACATATACGATACACAGGCAAACGGGTCGGTGATTACCGACTGGACGATCAGGTTGAACGCCGAAACGCTTGCAATCGGGGTCGCGAGTTCGCGAACCGCATTCTTGGACTGTGAGATTTGTACGAAATCTGCCATAGTTGTGGCAGCTCCTGACCCAGTATGAACCGTAAACAGTATTTGCTCGGGAATTTTTAACGGTTTTGAAAAACGGTGTGAAAATGAGAGGAAACGAATGAACCGGGAACGGAGGGAGTTTGTCTGGCCGCAGCGGCCCGCGTTCGCGCCGGGCGAGCGCATTAGCGTGAAGTCGGGTGTGAACGAGTCACTGAGCGTTCTACAAGAGTACGATCAACAGCGACGAACATTCCGCGAAGCAGTATGTGAGGAGCGGGCCGGGCAGCAAGCTCTGCAGCGGGCCTGCGAGCAAAGGGGTGCGTCATCGTTTGCACAATCAACTGAGAAAAACAGCGAGGTGATGTCAATCACTAAACCAATGATGACCTCCTTACCGAAATAGAACCCCGACACAGCCGGCATTCTGCGCCATGGTATTCAGGAGTCGCAGCGCTTAAGGTGCAGATGTCGCTGTATTCACCGTAAACTTCCCTAACCCCTCAATATAGCGCTTGCCGGTGGTGAGCAGATCGGAGTTGTCATTCACATAGAGCGGGATTATATACCATTACCCATTTTGTATCGGGACTCATCTGGCACGTTTTGAACAGAGCATTCAGACAAAAGAGTACACTGCCCATGGTCCGGTGAATCTCACCGACAGGTCTCCCTCCCGCTCGATCTCTTCTAACACAGCGCCCAGCTTCGGGTAATTTTCATCCGAAACCAGACATGAGCAGTTCAGGATCATATCCCGTGCCGGCACCTGCCCTTTCTTCAGTTTACCCAGAAAAAGCTCATCGCAATATCCCTGGATCTTTCTTTTGGTCTCTGAAATGATACCGGCAATCTCTGCATCCATGGCAACTTTTACTTCCTTTTCCAGTTTTTGCTGAATCATGTATTTTTTTCCCGGACCGCTGGTCTTTGCCTCCTCTTCGAGCTGCTTGATCATGTCGTTTGTCGAGGAGATCATATCCCGGATCTTCTGCCGGTTTGTAAATACCTGGATGCCGTACTCCTTTCTCCCCCGGATCTTTTCGAATTTCTGGAAAAAATGTTCATACTCTTTGGACAACCACCCGGTGAGCACAGTTCTGGCATCCCGTTCTTTTTCCGGTTTGATAATCGTGTCGAACGTAAAAGGGATGGTGTTCATCCCCGCCCCGATGAGCCGTTCCAGCACCTGTTCATGCGTCAGCACCCACCCGGTCACGACTGTCTGATCATCACTCGCATAGGGAGTGAGCGGGCAGGCATGGACAATTGCGGACAGGTCCCGGTACGGGAGGGAAAAGACCTGCTGCCCATCAACACCGGTGATTCCCGTTGAGATCTCCCCGCAGTACTCCACGAGAGCATACAGGTACAACCCGTCTTTTTCCGTTCCTGTCATACCATCGTTTTTCTCATGTATTGTGGAGAAGTTTGGGTTTTTCGCTCCCGTTACTCCCGTCAGAGAATGCGCATCACCATGCGGCACCTCCGGAGAGACTCCCCTTAACATATCTCGCTCTCCCGTTTCCATAATTCACCCATGTTCCCGGCTGTATCCTGTCCTAATAGATCGCGGGTGTCGACCGGGTTCACCATCTTCTCGACCACATCATCGACAATATCATCCAGTTCGGCACGGATCTCCCCGACCGTTTTTGTCAGTCCCTGGTCGGTTTTAATCTGCTCAATCGCCACGTGAAGGTCCATGAGTGATTTACCGAGACGTTCGATCTCCTCGTCCGATAACAAACCCGAGTCCATCCGCTTCAATGCCTGGATCTTGAGTGCCTCTTCAAGGATCTCGACGACTGCGATGACGAGCCCGAGTACGCCCTCCTTTAGGTTGTTCTCATCGATCTCAATCGTCATTTTGCTCCAGGACCAGTTCCAGGATACCGTTCTGGTACCGTTCTTTTGCAACCTTTCCGTGCCATGGCAAGGGGATCTCTTTTTTGTATCGCTTCCCGCCCTCTTTTGCCGAGATTACCAGTGACCGTTTATCAAACGCAATGTGGATCTTCTCCATGGTGACGCCCGGCATCTCTATCACGACCCGCAGCAGGTTACCCTCGTTGAAGATGTCTGTTATCGGTTCGATCGTTTTGTTCTCCGGGCGTTCTTCTGCTTTCTTCTGACCGGGAGGGACAAGCGAACGGATCTTTACACTGTGGGTGACCGTTGGTTCCGGAGAGTATCCCTCTTCCAGCCTCTTTTTGATCTCCTGCTCTTTCTCCCGGATTTTCTGGTCCAGCTCCGGGGATCGTTTTCGCAGGTTCTTCACCAGATTCCCCATGCCCGGCAGCACATCATTCACTACACTCTCTACAACACTGTTGTCATCTTCAGTCTCATTCGTTTTTCGGTCATCCTTCTTCATGTTCTTCCCCCGGTATTTTCTTTATCCACCCGGATCTCCAGTATGCCATGCTTACAGCTGGCTGACGCATGCAGGGTCTTTGGCAGGTCACACCCGGTACGGTCGAGCGTGATTACCAGAGAGTCGCTCGTCTCAACCACCTCAACTGCATCGGTCTTATGCAGGACATCGTCATTCAACCACCACGAGAACGTGATCTGCCTGCCGGTGGCGAGGTCCATTGCGGACTCCCGGAAGACCGCGATCGGTCTGCCTCTACGCTTCACTGACATCGGGATGATGATCTCCCGTAACCGGTGCAGCACATCGTAATGGGTGAGCCCGGAGCAGGCGCTCAGTTCGTCAAGGGTGGCGTATCGCTGCTCATACAGGATACGGAGGATGGAGCTGCTCCCTTCATCGAGATCGCTGGAGAGATCATAGCGCTGCCTTGCCAATGGCGAGATCGATTCCGAAATCGAATCGATGATCAAATCGCACTCCTTAAACCTGCGAGCGAGGATCTCCAGTATCTCTTCATCGCCGGAATGCCGTAAGATGAGATCCTCAAGATCGGCAGGATTGCCGGCTGACTGTGCACCTTTGCCGGTACAGGCTGACCTGACCTCATCCGGGTACTTCCAGTAGAGTGTATTGAGGATCTCTTGCAGGGTACCGGCTAATACCGTAATGTTCGAACTCGTTCTGGTACCCTGCTGCTGTGTCATCAGTTATCACTCCTCAGGGAAAGCCGGAGGTAAAGCGCCTTGTTCTTACAGATCTCCGCCACGCCGATCTCTGTCGTCTCCGTGGAGAAACCGGGCACCGTTACGGAAAGGGGGCGGATAGGACTGATCGTCAAGGGCTCAACAACCTCAATCTTTACGTTTTTGACCGTCTCAAGAATGGATCTCCCTTTTTTCTTTCCCTTTCCCTTTCGCGCTTTCGTTTCCCCAGGAAAACGGCTGGTGTCGTTTTTATGCGGCGGTGTGCTTGTTTCACTGAGAGAATCATGTACTTTTTTCATGGCACTACCCCTGTATCCTTTATTAGCCCGGAACCGGCTCCCCCACCGAGGTACCGGGCATACTCCATCAGGTGCTCCCGTCCTTTTAATTCACCAGGAAAGAGCGGCACCTCAATGACCGTCAACTGGTCATCGTAGCGCTTATGGATCTTTGCGAGGTACCGCTCCTGCACGGTCCGGCGTGAGGTGCAGAACGGGCAGGTATTTTTTGGAACGATTCCATTCACGATAATTCTTGCGGTGAGAATTTTGAGCCGATCGAGCACCTGTTTCATCCGTTCTGTCTGGTACAGTGCCAGTGCCTCAGGGATGATGATGAGGACGAACTCTGTCCGTTCGTGATCGGTGAGGACAGCGAGGGCGTGCTGTGCCATCTTTTGGATTCTTTGTAACGCGAGTGCCAACGTGTCTTTTGACGATTCCTTGTCAAACAAGACCCTGATCGTCCCAATCACCCCAGCCAGCCGCTCCTGGATCTTTTGCATACCTGTTGTGTAGCCAACGATACTGTCCGGAAGATTTAACAGGCGCAGGGTATGCCCGGTGGGAGCGGTGTCCCAGATGATGTAATCATACCCTTCGGGTAAGAATGTGAGCACTTCTTCCAGTGCGAAGAGTTCATCAAAGCCCGGTATGACCGTATTGGGGATGTCATCGAGCACATCCTCTTTAATGGGAATAACCGTGGCAAGCGCATCGATGATGGCACTGCCGTAGATCTTCTTATACTTTTCAACCACTGTTTCGGCATTTATCTCTATGGCAGAGAGCTGGTTCCCGATACGGGTGACGGTTCCCCCGATGGGACATTCAAATATATCCGAGAGCGAGGGTGCAGGATCGCTGGAGATGATCAGCACATGCTCTCCCGATTCGGCGATCGCAAGTGCCGTAGCGGCGGCAGCTGACGTCTTTCCGACGCCGCCCTTGCCGCCAAAGAGGATGATTTTTGTTGCCGGTGTTGCGGTAGCAGCAGGTGAATACGGTGTAGTAGTTGCAAATGTTGCAGTAGCCGCAACAGGAGCCTTCAATATTTTCGTGGCACTCACACGAGGGGTTCGGGTCTTTTCCGCGGGTCTTTTTGGGGATTGTACCTGTGGGTTCATGTGACTTACACCAGCTTGTCGGGTATGATGGATTCCGGTTCACATCTCTTTTGCTACACATCTCCGGAAATTCTCCGGCATCCGGGCATGACACTCGACCGGTGCCCAACGGAGTTTTCTCCGGTTCATCTCTTCACCGATTCTTAAGATCACCTGCTCTGTGGCATTCGGGTGCAGCGAACTGACCGAACCATTCGTTTGGACAAGGTGGAGATACCCGGTAGGTTCGGCAACTGACGATACCGTGCCGTATTCGAACGAATACCCGGCGAGATCTTCGAACCGGACGGTAACGAGGCATGCTAACGGCGCTCTCCGGTGGATTCGGATCGCAGAATCGGTGATGGTGAGGGTCCCGTATGTCCATGCCGGGCAGGCACCGGCAGACTGCCAGTATGAAGCAGCGCACTGGAAGCTGGGCGTCTCGCCTTGCAGCAGGGCGATTTCCTGTGCGAGCTTTTTCCTCTCTTCTTCGCTTGCAGCGGCACGGATAGCTTTGTCCCAGTCCGCCCACATCCCGTACTGGATCATCGTCTCGATGCTCGCCAGCATCGCCCGCAACTTGAGCCCGATAAGGGGGACACCGGAGACCGTGATGATCACATCTGCATCGATGACCGCCCCTTTGTCCAGTATCCGGTCAAGCAGGTCGACAAGAGTTGTTCTCCGTTCACGGGTCGCTTCCATTGCCCGTCACCTATGGTGGGAAATCCGTTTTAGTGACGGGGCGTTCATCAGGGCTTTTGCGCTCGACCAGCCGCACCATGGACAACTCTCGTTGAGCAGCACATGGATGGGAACCGTTTTCCCACACTGGGGGCATCGTTCCTGGTCCTCTTTTACCCGGTCCCAGACGGCCGTATTCAGGTTTGTCCCAGACGGGAACTCCAGCCCGTATTTCGCGGCGGTTTCAAACGAAGCGACTGCTGCACGTATCTTGATGCCGAGGAGTTCAACACCAGCAACCGAGACGCAGATGTCGGCGTTGATGATGACCCCTTTATCCAGCACCCGCTCGATGACATCTACAAGGGAACTTGCCGAGTCATCCCGCAATGCCTGTATTGCCATCACGCCTCCGGGTACCGGGAAAAACGATCCGGACTTCCTGTAACTGCCGGTATTCTTTCCTGTGGATAGTGGTCTGAAACAGATCGCGGGATCCGCTGAACGGTTCGCATGATAACCTATACCTTCCCCAAAATAATATCGAAGATTCCATTATTACCGCTAATCACGGGCTCACCCCTGACCGGAATTCCAAGGTCGATGTGCCGGTAATACCGCTGTGCGCCTGCATGTGCCACAATGTCAAGGGTTGTTCTCTGAAGGTCAACAGAAATGTCATCTTTCTGTACACCGGGCAGTTCCACAACCACCCGAAACCGGTCAGTTTCCTCGAAGATATCCACCCCGGATAACCTGCCAGACTGCATAAATTCTCACGCCTTCTTGAGATTGATCTCGAGTATTCCGTTCTTGTACTGTTTTTTGGGCTCACCTTTAACCGGAACCCCGAGATCTATCTCTTTTTTGTATTTCCGTTCACCCTTTCCTGCGGTCAGGAGAAGAGTGCTGTTTTTCAATTCAATGGAGATATCCTTCTCTTCAACACCAGGGAGCTCGACAATCACCTGCAACCGGTCGGCTTCATCGAAAACGTCAACGATCGGTTCGCGGGTCTCAGACTCCGGTCTCCTGCCGAAGGTGTCTACACGGGGCATACCATCTCCGCCCATCCTGACAGAAACCCCGTACATGCCTTTCAGTTTCCGGGATTTATCAAAGGAAATCTCACCGGTTCTTGTCATCTCGGTTTTCCCTTCCTCAACCATCCTTGTTATGTCCTGGGTGAAGTTTCCCAGTTCGGTCAGTATCCCCCCGAACTTTAAGCCAAAGTCCAGGACAGGTTCATCTTTTTTTACCTTTTTTCTCTCCATGATTCATACCCCTTAAAAAGTGACCGGAAGTTAATACTCCGTTGCGGAGACCACGTCCCCGCGTTTTCGCATACTGACCCGCTTGAACGTGACAACCCCGCCCTCCTCATCCGTGATGATCTCGTATATACCTAAGAGATCCATGGAGTCGGGAATCGCCTTCCTCTCGACGAGTTCGATTGTCACGATGGGCGTGTGCGTCTCTTCGTCGAGTGCCACACCGGCGATCGTGTTGAATGGCAGGGACGTGAGTTCCACCATCTCTTTTTTGACGGAATCCAGCAACTGCTTCATGTTCAGCCTTTTAGGTTTTGCCTGCACCTGTACCTGTTTTGCCATGTTATACACCTTTTACTTCATCCAGACGTTTCCGGAGCTGGTTCATCGCAGCCCGGTACTCCTCTTCGGGCAGGTCACCCCGCTCGAACTGCATCTGGATCCTGAGCACTTGTTCCCGGACTGCCCGCTCCGTGCTTAAGGTCATTGCATCTGCATCATCCGCGATCGCCTCGAGCACCTTCATGCCGAGATCGAGCGGCAGCCTGAGCAGGTCATCAACGATGAGTACCATGATCAGCTCCGTATCCGCACGTTCACAAAGTTGTACGGCGGTGCGATTACGTACTTCATCAGCAGTCTCTCACCGTATTCCTGTTCGAGCGTGTTGACGAGTGTGTCGAAGTCCCGCTCTTTGGTTTTGTCGACAAGAAAGGCAGCGTTTAAGACCATCTCATCCGAGAGGTTCTTGTTCATCTTCGCATCCGCCGAGATCCCGCCCAGTCGGGCAAAGATGTCATAGGCGATCTTCTCCTCCCTTTTTGTCAGTTCCTCGGCGACCTTCGTCCCGAGCGTGAGGCGCTGCCGGTAGGTCTTTTCGAGGGGTTTGCCCGCGATCTGGTGCTTCATCGCACGGATCTTAACGTTCGATGAGGCGATCTCTTTAATCGTTGTGTTGATCTTCCAGGTGACCTTCAGCCCGAGCTCCGTCTTTCCGGCAAGTTTTGTGAAGTACATCCTCAGTTTCGGGTAGTTCCGGGAGAGGAACGTCTTGATGTCCCCCTCAGATGTCGACTGACCGAAGCTCATCGGGATGACACAGTACTCCTTCATGATCTTCTCGAGCGCCTGCTGGTGGGTGATCCCGTAATCGAGAACCTCGAAAGTATTTGATGTTGAATCGGAGACAACTGCTGCAATCTCCCGGTAGTGGATCGTGTACACATTCTCGCCATCGAGACCAATCTGCCCGAATGCGTGCTCCTTTTTTGAGGGGATGATTGCGTATACGTACCGCCATCGCCGTTTCGACTGGGTCTCAGTACGCAACATCGATCTCATGGTATGCCTTCTTTTTCGGTGATGCCTTCTTATTGGGGATGGCTGTCACTTCAGCAGTATTTTTCGGGGTCTCGCCACGGCGGACTGCCTGGACGAGCGAAGTTGCTTCTTTCCGTTTTAAGATTTTGCGGCGTGCCTTCGTCAGCGCCCGGTTATGGACCCGTATCCTTTTTTCCTCTTTTTGAATGATCGCGTTCCATTCGTCATCGGTGAGCAGGGCACCCTCGGTTTCAGCGAGCCTCTTTTTAATCTCGTCTTCGATCTGGATCGTCCGGCAGGGGACCTTCTTATCCCGTGACAGGTCAAGTCCGGATCGGATATCTCGTGCGGTCTTCATGCGTTCTCTCCATCGATGGTTCATTCTTATTGCCGTGCGATGTTTTCTGCTTTCCAGGCACCTGGCTGCCTGTGGCAGCACGTACCCGGATAGCAGGGCTCTAACATGCTATCAGGTCGCGGATGATTCCGGCGGGATCGACATCACCCTTGTCGCCCTTTCCGATTTTGGGCGAGAGGATATCGATGCAGGTCTGCTCGAACCAGTCGTCGTCTCCTTCGTCATAGACGCGGGCGATCGCAACCGATGCCCTGATTGTCGGGGTGAACTCGCAGACATCTGCCGCCCGGAGTTTTCGTACCAGTGTCACGATCTTCTTTGCGACCTTATGAGGCACCCCCGCCTTTGCCTGCGTGATGGCGATCTCGGTCTCCTCGTCATAGTGAGTCATCGGCAGGGTGATCATCCTGTCCATCAGGGCGTCCTGAGACCGGAAGACTCCGGCATACTCTTCCGGGTTGCTCGTGAAGATCGCAGAGAAGTCCGGGTGGACCTTGATGTAGTTGCCGTCCTCAGACGCACTTGGCAGTTCGAGCATCCGCTCTTCGAGTACCCCAAGGAAGATATTGTTTGCTTCGGGGCGTGACCGGGTGAACTCGTTGTAGATCAGAGTGAACCCGAGCTTGCAGGCGGTCGTGAGCCGGTCATCCAGCCAGGTCTTGGTCATGGACTCATCGGATTTGTAGACCCGGGAGACGAACCGGTCGATCACCTTTCGTTTCCGGTACCCGGACTGGCTGCCGACAAGCGACGACGTACTGAACTCCTCGTCACCGTTGATCAGCACCACGGGTCTCCCCAGCAGGTAGGCAATATGCAACGCAAGGGTGGTTTTTCCGCAGCCGGTGGGTCCTGAAAGATGAATGGGGAACCCTTTTTTTATGTAGCGCAGACCCCGATCTGCGATATTCGTGATATAAGGGGTCTCAACAAATTCGTTCTGGGGTTTTGGGTTTATAACCGTTACAAGATCCATAGTGTGCTCTCTCAACTGTGTGTGAACATCCGGTTGAACCATCATTTTTGGGCTTTTGTCAAATCAAAAAAGAGTTCTCCCGGAGTTCTGTTTTAGTTCGGGAAGTATTGGGTCTCCTTCTTTGCGACTAATCCCGCTTCAACAAGTTCTTTTGCAGGTCTGACGAGTTTTCTCCATTCAACCCCGACCTTCTTTCCCGCTTTTGCAAGGGTGATTCCTTCCGGAGATGCTTTTATCGCTTTGAGGATCTTTCCTTTGAGTGCTGCTGCGGCCTTCTCTTCGGGAGTCTTTGTCTCTTTTGCTACCATTGCCTCAGTTCGTTTTGGGGCTTTTGTGTGTACATGCCCGCCCGAGCGCTCGTTCTGCCAGATCCCGTGTGCTTCTGCCAGATCTTCCTGGAACGGGATGCGCTCCTGTTTGAACATGCCCATCAGTTGCTGCACATCGTCAACGATCCCATCATTGTAGGACCTGAGCATCCGGGAGAGTTCGATACCCCGGCTCACCCGTTCGTCCGCAAAGCCGTGAATCATGTGTACCGCGTCAAGCCGGATATCGGTGACGTCCTTTTTTAACTGGTCCGTGAAGTCTCCAAGTTCTTCCCGGCATTCCTGTCCCATCGCTATCCTGCTCGCGGAAAAACCGCCCAGCATGTCCTGCGAGTCATGCCTGAGGGTCTTTACGTATTTGTGGAGTGTCTTGTGCTGTGCGGTGGCATTGTGCCTCCGGACACGGCTGATCTGTTTCAGGTCATTCTGTGCGCCGGTACGGATCGCCCCGACCTCTCTTACCAACCCCGAAATGTCCGATGTCCTGGCCGATCTGGCTCCGTTGATGTTGTCAACAATCTGGTGCATTCCATCTGCAATTGTCATTTTTCCCACCTCATATCTGTCTTTGTTTTGACACACTCCATTCTGGAGGGATCTGATAAATACATGCCCGGAATTTCCAATGGTTGTTTCAAAATTTGAGGATACAAGGCAGGGGCACAAGATGGGACAGATCGAACGATGCTGCGTCCGGACCGGGTCCGTGTATGCGTCGGGATTGTGGGGGGTTCGACCCCTCGTGCCCTCATGTGCCCTCGCGTTCACGGTTCTTTTCCTGGCTGGTCCGCTCCGATCGATGAGGGCTTAAGGGCAGGGGCTCGGATGGTGACGTGAAAAAGCAGCTATACCGGAAGTAACAGGTACATCTGGTAGAACAAGCGTATCTCGGGTAACAGGTACAATGAAGGTAACATGAACACTGTATGGAAGGAGAACACCAGAACACAACAGGTATAACCGGGGTATCCTGCCCACCTGGGGATGAGGTATACCGGAATACAGGCTGTATCAGCCTGATGGTTCTAATGACACCCACTGATATACGCACACTCATGAAGGATCAAGAGCGTAATACGGCCCGGGATTTCTTTGTACCGGCATCCGGTCTCCCCTCCTGAGTCGAATGTCCCGGCTCACGCCACGGTCATTGCCGGTTCAGATACATTCTTAACAGACGAAAAAGAGAAGGATACTATTGTCATAATATACAGCATGAGGGACGTGCATTGTTATGGCATGAACGTATCGCACTGTGCGTGAAATTTCTCATTGTGGTGAACTGGTGCATACTATGAGGAACGAATTCGAAAATGGATGAGCTGCATTTCCATCCATCTGAATTCTTCCCCGGGAGAGAGGTATAATTACGCTGCAATTTCAGCGTGTTCTGTAAGCCCGACAGCTTCTGCGTATTTCAGGAACGTCTCAACCGATGCGATCACGACACGGGCTTCGATAGAGAGGATCTCAATACCGACAAGTGAGACGCGTGCCCATGCGTCAACAACAATGCCCTTATCCAGAATACGGTCAATAACCTCGACGAGGCTTGAAGATGAGTTCATTTTTTCTACCATGTTATATTCCTCCTTTGTGGTTCTGGGCATTTTTGCCCACAACCTACTCAATGGGGAAGAGTATATAGGTTCCCGGAATTTCCGAATATTGTTTCAAGAATTGGAAGTATTGGCTCGCACATCTTCAATCGCACGGATGAAATGCGACGATTTGATCACAAATGCGGACTGGTCCTTTTCGGTCTTTGAGAACTCCCGGATGGCAAGAATGGCGGCGCGGTTGCAGACTGCCTCTATCTCTGCACCAGTGAATCCCTCCGTCTCTTTCGCGTAATCGGCAAGTTTCGCCCCTTTTACGAGAGGTCGTTTTCGTGTATATATCTTGAAGATCTCAAGGCGTCCCGCTTCATCCGGCTTTGGCAGTTCTATCTGGAGATCCATGCGCCCTGCCCTCAGGAGTGCGGGATCAATCATATCGATACGGTTGCTCGCGGCAAGGACGGTGACGCCTTTTAACTCCTCAAGACCGTCCATCTCGGTTAAGAGCTGCGCAATGACCCGTTCGGTGACGCCGTTGTCATTCCTGCCGCCCCGTGTCGGGGCGATAGCATCGATCTCGTCAAAGAAAATGATGCAGGGGACTGCCTGGCGGGCTTTTTTGAAGATCTCCCGGATGCCACGCTCGGACTCACCTACGAACCGCGAGAGCAGCTCCGGCCCCTTGATCGAGATGAAGTTTGACTGCGTCTCGTGAGCGATCGCCTTTGCGATGAGCGTCTTTCCGGTGCCCGGCGGACCGTAGAGCAGTATCCCTTTCGGGGGAGTGACCGCTGCGTAGGCATACAGGTCCGCACATTTTAGCGGGAGTTCGACCGCCTCCCGGATCTCTTCCTTGATTTCAGACAGACCCCCCACATCGTCCCAACCGACATCAGGGATCTCAACAAAGACCTCCCGCAGTGCGGATGGTTCGATCTCCCGGAACGCATTCATAAAATCCTCTTTTTTGACCGTAAGATCGGCAATCAACTCGTACGGGACCTCGTGTTTTGTGAAGTCAATAACCGGTAATATCTTCCGGAGGGCATGCATCGCGCTCTCGCGGGAGAGCGCTGCAAGGTCAGCACCGACATACCCGTGTGTGATGTTAGCCAGTTCATCCTTGTCGACATCTTCCGATATTGGCATTCCCTGCATATGGATCTCCAGTATCTCCCGTCGCCCGTCCCGGTCCGGGATTGGGATCATGATCTCCCGGTCAAACCGTCCGGGTCTCCGGAGTGCAGGATCGAGCGAGTTCGGGATATTGGTCGTCGCGATCACGATCACCTGCCCCCGGTCCTTGAGCCCGTCCATGATCGAGAGGAGCTGGGCGACTATCCTGCGTTCTACCTGTTTATCGCTGCCGACATCCTCGCGTTTGGGGGCAATGGCATCGATCTCATCAATTAATATGATGGCAGGCGCATTTCTCTGGGCTTCTGCAAAGACTTCCCGTAACCGGGCTTCCGACTCACCATAATATTTCCCGACAATTTCAGGACCTGAAATGAAATAAATATTGGCATTGGTCTCCTGTGCAACCGCTTTTGCAATGAGCGTCTTTCCTGTGCCCGGCGGTCCGTGGAGGAGAACGCCCCGGGGGGGGTCAATGCCGATACGTTCGAAAAGCTCGGGATATTTTAAGGGGAGTTCGATCATTTCCCGGATCTTGTCCACCTGTCCTTTCAACCCGCCGATATCTTCGTACGAGATAAAGCTCTTCTTTGTCTCTTTCTCCTGCGTCTTCTTCCCATGGATTTTGACAGAAGTAGTCCGGGTGATAAGCCCTATCTCCGGTGTGGCATCACAGACGAGAAAATCAAACTTCTTCCCGAACATGGAGAGACGGATCTGGTCGCCCTTTGTTACCGGTATTCCTTCAAACTGGCGGCTGTCAACTTCTTTTTGCAAGAACCGGTCGAGCGGCTGGAGCACCACATTCGTCACCGGGGGGATGGTAATTGCTTTAATGTCTACGGTCTCATTGATACTGACGGTTGCATTTTTCCGCACGATACCATCTATCTGGATCGTCCCTTTCCCCCGGTCTTCAGGAAAAGATGGCATCACCTTCGCACAGGTTGTCCGTTTTCCGGAGATCTCTATGATGTCCCCGACACCTGCGCCCAGTTCTTCCATTGTCTTTGGATCGATCCTGCCGATCCCCCGTCCGATGTCCTTATTTCGCGCTGCGGATACTTTCACCTTCAAGTGCCACACCTCCAAAGATATGCTGGAATGTATACTTGAACTCGTTCACTTTCTGCCGGATATAATGCGCCCCCCGCTCTGTCGGGACATACAGTTTTGACTTGCCGGATGTTTTTACTTCAAGAATCCCCTGCCGTTCGAGTTCATACAGGATCGTGTAGATCCGGGACTGCGGGATGAGCACGTTGTGCCGGCTGTGAATCTCGTGGACAATGTCATAACCGGACAAGGGCCTGTTCAGGATTGAGAGAACGAGCGGCTCTAAGGATTTCCTGACGATCTCCTCGATAACCGCTTGAGGCACAATGGAGAGGGATTCGAGAGGAAAAGAATGGTTCGCGATGGAGACCGAGGTCTCGTCGCCAGTCGAGACGATCACCTTTGTAATACCGGCAGACACCGACTCGATCTGTTCACGACTCAACTGCTCGATGTTCAACGCGATAATCCCTGATACCAGCGAGCCTTCCGGCATCATTTTGAGGATATACTCTTTGATTGCACTGATCTGCACAAGATCCTCGGAGTGTGAGAAGTCCATGAGGATCTGCCATCTCAATGGTTTCCCGGTTTCCCGCGATGCTGCCCGGTGCGTCTCAAGAGCGGGGATGACCCTATCGAGTTCACCCTGTTTCAACCGGTGCAGGATGATTGCACCAGTCTGGATCTCTTTGTTAAAATACTTCGGGATACGGGACTGGTGATAGGCAAAGAAGATATGGTGACCGTTTGTCAGTCCATATTCGATAGACATTTTATATATCGCCTCGTTGGTCTGCGGGGGTGTATACAGAACGAGGATCAGGCCCTGGTAAAAGTTGTTCAGGAGCACGGTCCTGCTCTCCAGTGCAAAGGAGGCGTCCGGTTCTGTCGTGTCCCCGCTCTCATCCCCGGCTTTATACGGAACCTGCCCCTTCTGGTGTCCCCGCTTTCCTGGTTCACTTGTTTCGTTCTCCTTCCGGAAGAGTGCAAGTTCGATCGTTGCTTTGAGTTCCAGTTCGTTGAAGGGCTTGACGATATACCCGTACGGGTTGACCTGTTTTACCTCCGCGATGATCTTGTCATCAGCATACGATGTTATGAAGATGACCGGGATATCCAGTTCTTTATGGATCACCTTTGCCGCAGCGATGCCATTGGTCTTTCCCGGCATGACGATGTCCATCAGCACGATATCAGGTTTTGTTGCATGTGCCTTTGCGATCGCATCCTCTCCGGATGATGCCCTACCGACCACCTTATGCCCCATGGAGCTGATCTTTTCGCCCAGCTGCATCGTGATGATTGCCTCGTCATCAACTATTAGTACCCGTGCCATTCCCCACCTCCCCCTGCCTGATACAAAATTCTATCACCACTTCAGTTCCGTTCTTACCTGTGATCTGAACGTTGCCGTGCAACTGCTGCTCAACGAGCGTCCTCATCAGCCTGAGCCCAAGCCGGTTACTCTTCTCGATATCAAACCCAGACGGTAACCCGACACCGTTGTCCTGGATGATGAACCGGAGCATATCCTCTTTGATGGATGATGAGATCTCCACAAGTCCGCTCCTCCTCCCCTTGAATGCATGTTTGCGGATGTTGGAGATGATCTCGTTTAACGCCAGTGCACAGGGAATTGCCTGGTCCACAGGGAGATAAATTTCTGCGCAGTTGATGTTTGTCGTAATATCAACGTGATCATGATCGTAGAATCCTGATATCATTTCGACAAGGTCGTGGACCTGCCGTCTCATGTTGATTTTATCGAATCGCTTACTCTCATATAATCGCGTGTGGATGGACCCCATGGTCTGCACTTTTGCCATAATATCGGTCAGGGTAGAGACGACTATCGGTTCATGCGCCCTCGTCTTTGTCATATCGATAAGCCCGATAATCAGTTGCAGGTTGTTCTTGACCCGGTGATGCACCTCCCTGAGCAGGAGATCTTTATCCTTGGATGATAACGTTAACTTTTTCTGGATTTTTTTGCGGTCTTTGATCTCTTTTCTCAGTTTCAGGTTTGTTTTGGATAATTCAGAAGTGCGGTCACGTACCTGTTGTTCAAGGGTTTCCTTGTACTTTTCCAGTTGGATCTCTACCTCTTTCTGGCTGGTGATATCTCTTCCGACTGACTGGTATTCAATCACGTCACCCGCATTGTTAAAAATCGCCCGGTCGCTCCATCGCTGCCAGTGTAATTCCCCGGAGGGCAACACTATCCTGTGTGAGATCCATGCAACGGGATTTTTGGGTGTGAGTGCTGCAAGATGGTTTTTCATCTGGTGCGCATCATCCGGAGGAAGAACGACAAAATGCCGTTTCCCGAGGACTTCTTCCCGGTTCAACCCGAAATAAATACAGTATGCTTCATTGATGAACGTGAGTTTTCCATCCGGTAAAAACCGGCAGATGAACTCGGTCTGGTCCTCGACGACGTTCCGGTACCGTTGTTCGCTCGCCCGGAGCGCCGCTTCAGACCGCTTGCGGTCGGTGATATCAATGCCCTGCGCAATAGTGGAGATCAGTTCAGCTTCAGAGGTCAGGATATTTGCTGTATTACACAACACAGTATGGATGGTTTCATCAGATGCAAGGATAGGGATTTCGACTGCCTCCAGCCGTTCACCGGTAAGGGTCTTTTTGATCAGGGCAAGTGAAGTGTCCCTGCTCTTTTTCGGGAACAGGATGTCCAGCGGTTGTCCGAAGACTTCCTGCTCAACTTTGCCGGTCAGGAGTTCGAACGCATGGTTGAACCGGGTAATCTGAAAGTCCGGATCCCAGACAATGATCGGGGCATTGGCAAAATCGATCAACTTGTGGAGATACTCGTTTGTTTCCTGGAGCATCTCCTCCTCTCGCTTGTGTTCGGTGATATCCTCAACATTCCCGTTATAATATATTACCTGGCCGCTGTCATCATAGACGGCTTTTCCGGTATCACGGATCCAGATAATCGTTCCATCGTACTTGCGGAACTGCACTTCGAAATCGCGCACTATCCCATCACGATCAATCTGTGCGAGCCACTGGCTGCGATCCCCGGGGTCCGTAAAGAGATCAGGAACGCTGACTGCCATCAGCATTTCACGATTCGGATAGCCCAGCAGAGATACAAGTGCCAGGTTGATGTCTTGGAACCGTCCCGACGGTGTAGTGCGGTAGAGACCTATCGGGACTCCTTCAAACAAGCTGCGGTACCGCTGCTCGCTTTCCGCCAATGACCGGTTGATCCGTTCCAGTTCAACAGTCCGTTCGGCAATGCGCAGTTCCAGTTCCCCGTATGCATTCCTGAGCTTCAGATCATGCGTATGCTTGTAACATGCCATCTCGATTGCGGACTGGAGTTCCCGCTTATCGTAGGGTTTGATGATATACCCGTATGGCTCGGTGATCTTTGCCCGGTCAAGCAGCGCCTTGTCGGCATATGCAGTGAGATAGATGACCGGGATATCGAAGAGTATATGGATTTTTCCTGCAGCCTCGATCCCGTCCATCGTGGTGGCAAGGTGGATATCCATGAGCACGAGATCAGGACTGAGTTCTATAACCTTTTCCAGCGCGTTCTCTCCGGATTTCGCAATGCCCGTAACATCGTATCCCAGACTTTTTAAGGTCTCCTTTATATCATAGGCTACAATCGCTTCATCTTCAACGATAAGAATCGATTTACCTGTACTGGTATGGGTATCAGGAAAGGGAACTGCATCGGCCTCCGGGGGTGATGCCAGAAAAGCCGATTCTTCAAAAGAGGGGGGGTGCATGTTGGAGTCGGCCTCTTTTATCATTTCCGGATCCTCCGGAACAATAATTGCTTCATCTGGGTCGCGATCAACTATCCGCTGTAACCATGACATAGGGATTCCATTTTATGGGCCTTTTACAGCCTGCGCAACAACCTCGTCTGCACTGCCTCTTTTCAACCATGCAAGGATGTCATCTAAGACAAAATTGCAGACAAACAGGTCGATATTCGGATTCATGTATTGCATGACGTCGTGGGTTGCACCGATAAAGAGCATCCCGTACTGCCCGTCCCTGAGAGATTCATCGATCTGCCGGGCGATGTACTTGTCCCGTTCGATGGTCAGTTCATAGAGCCGGTGCTTGTGCTTCTCGCTTAACGCTTCCCGTTCCGGGTCCGTCTTTGCGTTCACGACTGCTTTTATGATTTCATACTCTTCTTTTAAGAGAGCAGGACTCTCTGTCTTCTCCAGCACTCCGCCATGCTCGATAATGGAGAGGACGATCTGGTGGTTGGGGACGCCGTCATGTGCTCCCATCGCGACAAGTTTTGCGCCGATCTCACCCCCGATGGGGATGCCATCCTGGTATATCCTTATGGCTGTGCCATCGAGGTTGGCAAGCACGGCATTTATGATCGTGCGGAGGTTTTCCCAGAAGAGCGCTACATCCTTGCGGTGTTGATCCCGTCTTTCTTTGCCGAATTTCCGGTCGATCATGTCGGAGATATCGCTCTTTAAGGAACCCATCTCTTTTTCGCTATGAACGATCGGTATCAGCATCAGTTTTCTTGTCATAACGTACTCATCAGACCCGGAACATTTCGTGTACTATTCCGGTACCGCTCGTATTCCTGTTCGTTGTACCCTGCTTGCACTTCTTTTCCACCCTCTTTTGAGAAGATACGGCTTATTGCATAAACGTCTGCAAAGATGCAGGGGGGAGATTTTTTTGCTCCCTCTCCCTATAGCCTGCTGCCCGTGCAGGTTTGTACCAGGTAATATAATGGAGGATCAGACGTAACCAGTATATTTCTTTAAAAGTATATGAGCTGATAAATATTTCCCCATATTCCAAAAAAAGAAGGGTTTGTTTTATCAGAGCATGCAGATACGATTACTATCGAAGTGAGAACAACCCGTGCCGTGGATTACCGGGTCTCTGAATCAGGAAATTTTCTCACACCGCTTCGGTTTTCACTGACTTGAATATCGTATCTTTCAGATGGGCGAACTCGACCATTGGCTCTCCGTTTTTCTGGAGATAGAATTCCGCATCGCTGTTGAACGCCTCAATAACTATTTCTCCTTGTCCCTTCCCGGTGTATAAGATAAACGGGAGTCCGGGATTTGCAGCGTGTACCTTCCTGAGCAACTCGATGCCATCCATACCGGGCATCTGGTAATCGGCAACAACTGCATCGAACCTGTTTGTCTCCATATCCTTAAGGGCTTCTCGCGCCGAGAGCGCTGTCGTGACGGTCAACACACCGGGCTCTTCAAGACTTATCTTCTCAAGGAAGAGGTGATCCGAATCATCATCAACGCAGAGAACTGAGATCATATCAAGCCGGCTTAAGAAAAGCTGGATCCTCCTTTCCCTTACATCAGATGCTGTTTGAATAAAGGATTGTGTCACCTCCAATTTTTGTCTCAACATTTGGAAATAAAGATCGCGAAAAAGAGCTTAGTTTGATGCACACTGCCCCATCTTTTTATCATATTGTACTGGATACGCTGCCAGTGCATTATCCCGTAACCATGGCAAATCAAAAAACAGGTGGTAATTATTCCTTCTCCTTAACGAAGATGGTGAACATTGTCCCCGTCTTCCTGTCCAGTTCAATCGTACCCTGCAGCTGTTCCACGAGCGAGATCACGAGCCGGAGCCCCAGCGACTCGGCATTACGCCAGTCAAAACCCTCAGCGATTCCGACGCCATTGTCCTGAAACAGGATAGTGAGCGTGTGATCCTCTCTCTGGATCACAAGGGTTATATTTCCTTTCCTCCCGTCCGGGAATGCATGTTTCAGGGAGTTCGAAATGAGTTCATTGATCATCAGCCCAACCGGGATAGCGGTGTCGATGGCAAGGAAAATATCCCGGATATCCATCGTGAGCGTGATGCCCTTTCCTTTCATGCCCAGGAACTGGAACAGGTTGTCCCCGAGGAATTTGAGATAATTGTTAAGGTCAAGTTTTGTAAGGTCAGTTGACTGGTACAGTTTTTCATGGACCAGCGCCATTGCCCGGACCCGGCTCTGGCACTCCCTGAATGCGGAACGAGTTGTCTCATCCGTAATATACCGTGACTGGAGGTTTAAGAGAGAGATGATGATCTGGAGGTTGTTTTTCACCCGGTGGTGGACTTCCCGGAGCAGGACATCTTTCTCACCCACGGTTTTATTGAGTTGCTTTTCAGCGTCGAGACGGATCTCGATCTCCGTTATAAGGTCCAGGTTTATATCTGAAAGATCTGAAGTTCGTTCGGCAACTTTGCGTTCAAGATCCTCGCCGATTGTTCTTATGGCTTCTTCTGCAGCTTTGCGTTCGGTGATATCCCGCCCCTGTGCAATTGTTGCCATAACCTTTCCTGTCGGATCGAGAATATTTGCCGAGTTCCACAGGAGAATACGGGTTTCACCGGATACATGACGTATCGGGAGCTCAACGGTTTCCCAGTGTTCCCCACGGAGTGCCCGGCGGATCAGATCCATGGATTTATCACGGGTCTTGTCAGGGAAGAGGATTGTGAGGGGTTGCCCGATCACTTCCTCTTTGGTCATCCCGTTCAGTTGCTCAAAGGCGCGATTGAATTCCGTAATCTTTAATTCCGGGTTCCAGGAAATGATCGGTACGTTGGCATACCGGATCAGGTTCTCAAGATAGTCTTTCGTTTCCCGCAGCGCATCCTCACCCCGTTTGCGTTCGGTGATATCCTGGGCAATGGTGGATACGCCGATCAGACAGTTCTGTGAATCTTTAATCGGGGATATTATCTGGGCAATGTTGATCAGCACGCCATCTTTTTTCCTGTGAAGGGTTTCGTGGCGGATGATCGAAATACCGTTCCTGATCTGATCAAGACTTGCCCGTGTGTCATCCGGGAGATCCGGCGGCACGAGCAGCGAGATATTCCTGCCGACAACCTCCTGTGCAGAATACCCGTAGATCCGTTCGGCACCGGTGTTCCAGCTGGTGATTATTCCGTCCAGCGTTATACCGATGATTGCCGCATCCGAATTCTCCACAATTGCGGCAAGATGTGACCGCATCTCCTCAGCCCGCCTTCGATCGGTGATATCCCGGATGTTGCACTGGGCGATATTTTTATTACCCACATCATAGACGTTACTGACGAACTCCACATCTATTGCCCGCCCGTCTTTTGTCTCCAGTGGCAGGTCTTCATACCGGATATATCCGGTTCTTTTAAGGTCGGCAGCAGCCTGCTCTGCCAGCGCCTTGTCCCGGATAAACCCGATCTCCCAGAGTTTTTTCCCCAGCATCTCATCGCGGGTGTATCCGATGAGGGTTAAGATGAACGGGTTTGCATCCATTATCGCCCCGGACTCAGCATCAAGGATCAGGATACCGTCCTGCGCAGTCTCAAAGAGCCTCCGGTACCGGAGCTCTGAATCATGAAACGCTTTCCACACGACGCCAAGATTCACTGCCTTCTTTATCGTATCTTTCAGCCTTGCGAACAGAACCTTTGGGTCACCGTTTTTCTGGAGATAAAAATCCACGCCATCGTTGAACGCCTCAATAACTACTTCTTCTTTTCCCTTCCCGGTGAATATGATAAACGGGAGGCCGGGGTTTGCTGCACGAACCGTCTTGAGCAGTTCGATTCCATCCATACCGGGCATCTGGTAATCGGCAACAACTGCATCAAACCTGCTCGTTTCCATGGTCCGAAGTGCTTCTGGTGCTGATAACGCTGTTGTGACCGTCAAAGCACCGGGCTCTTCAAGGCATCTCTTCTCAAGGGAGAGATGTGCCGCATCATCATCAACACAGAGAACAGAGATCATAACAAACCGGCATAAGGAAGATTGGATCCTCTTTTGATTTACAGGAGATTTTGTTTCAATAAAGGATTGTGTCACTTCCAATTTTTGATTCAAAATTTGGAAATAAACGATTACGAAAAAGAGCAGATGATACTGCACACAATCACATCTTTTTGTTATGTGATACAGGATTCGTGGCTAGTATTATTTTATGAACTTAAGGCAGATCGGCAACAGGGAGTAATTATTCCTTCTCCTTCCTGAGGATTGTAAACCCATCCCAGCAGTCCGATCCAGTTGAATTTTTTCGTCCCGTTGTTCCACGAGCGCCAGCCTGATCTCCCGGGCCGTGATGCCCGGTTCTGCATCGCTCTGATTCTGAAGTGGGAAATCGTTCTTTGATTGATTCATTTGCTCATAAGCATCCGGAGTAATTCATTTTTTGATATTCCTTTCCAGATCGCAACTTTCGAAAGTATATCATTCAATGTACCGGGGGCAATCTCGTCATGCAGGGGGATCGTTACGGTATGCTCACCGGCAGGTGTGATACATTTGAGTTGAGCATGGCTGCCCCGTTGGCGACCAAGCTGATACCCAAGTCTGTAAAGGATTTTAAGATATCCTTTCCACTAACAACCGGAAGCCCGGGCAACAGCACATACCTCAGTCTTTGATATGGAGAGAATGCAGATGCTCTCCCCTTTTCCCAGTTCTTCTTCAAAGTGGAGCTCAACTGCTTCACGTATATTTACCATTAGTTCATCGAGAGTTTTCCCTTGGGTAAAAAATCGACACCGATGCCCCGGCCGCACCCGTATTTGCCATCAGAATAAATTTCGAATTTGACGAACATGGAAAATTTTCCGTGATATGGTATTGTACAGTATTACAAAGAGCGATAATGCTTTTAAACGGGAATTTTACTGGTATCGTTTCCTATCCAGCACAATTGGCAAAGTCCCGGTTCCGAGCGCAATGGTTCCCTATCCGTTATTAAGAATATGTGCAGTCCGCGTGATACCGCTTTGGTGAAGGATCCGGCAAACTGCGACCAGATGTCCGACTCCACAACCGGCGTATCATCCTTTTCAGCTCCATATCATTACAATTTTCCAAAAACGCAGATCAGAATGCATTTATCATAGGACTTACGCAGTTGGTTCCGACCGAAAGATCTAAGAACTAATACAACCCATTGAGGGCTATACAAACCCGGAATGGAGATCGAACGAGCGTGAATCCCCCGAAATGCACGAGCAGCGATTTTGTTAACTTTCTCATAT
>JAPKXT010000177.1 GCA_026394695.1 Methanoregula sp. | reverse complement strand
TTTTTAATAAACTCTGCCACAGAGTGAATTCTTTGGCGAAAGGTTTTCCCTGAGAGGAAGTATTTTTTAAATTTGATCTACACTTGCTTTATGGCAATATCATGGAAAGCGGCAAAGGACTGTGCAGCACGCGAAGGTCTTCCCCATGTCTGTCATGACTGCGATGCTGATGTTTACGGGGCTTGCAGACCTGGAGATAAACAGGGGTCGTTTAAAAATGGTGTCTTTATAGAGCACCGGTGTATCTGTATGCCTGCACACCTGACACCTGAAGAACTCGAAGCAAAAGAAAAGACGTTCCTCCGGGAAAACCCGGAATGGTGATTGTTCCCACGTTTATCGTTTTTATTCCTTTTTTCGTATCTCTTCGCGGAACCGGTGGATGATATCAAAGAGCATCAGCCTGAATTCACTCCCAATTTCCTCCCATGATTTCGCATCAGAGGTCGTTTTTGATGACTGAACGGGAGGTTCTTCATGGAAAACAAGAGTGTTACTTCTCATTTCATGTTCCAGCTTTGGTTGCCACCAGAGCTGCCGCATGATTTCGTAATAACCACTCGCGAGTACAATAAGAAAAACAAGCGGACCAAGAAGGAATGAGATCAACCAGAAGAAATGGTAGAGTGTCAAGCCAGTAATCCCATCCACCCATTGAAAGATGATCAGCATCACTGCAATGCAAAACACGCTGCCAAATGCCCTGATGATTGGTGCTGGCAGGTTGAGGGGAAACGGGAACGCCCCGAACAGATCGGCAACCAGAAAAATGATGGCGATGAGAATGAACAGCCAGAAATTTTCATTTAAGAACACGACGCCAGACTGGTAGACCGGGCTTGACACATAAAATTTCAGGATGTTTGCAAGGACGACGGCTATTAAAAAACAGATGATCCCGATCATCCGTGAAACAAATACCCAGCTCAACGGTTTATTCCTGTAATGCCACATGTCACTGCCTCAAAATTGCAGTACAGAATTTGTAAGGGACGGTATATAGATTACCGCACACTATCTCATCGCCATCACAAGACCTATTATCCGGCTTGTGGATCAACTGGTATGCAGGTCAATTACAAGCGGTACGGCCTCTATCTGCTTCGGTGGCAGGCGAGCACTCCCATCCTTGCCGGCGTCGGTATCCTGTTAGCCACCATGGGTCAGCTCGTAGCAGCAATCGTGGCAAACCTGATTGGCGGCCTGATCTTTTTCTGGGTGGACCAGTTCATCTTCACATCCCAGTCTCTCGCCGCGCAATGGGAAGTTAAAGACAATATCGTGTGCGTGGACTGCAAAAAAATTGCCCGGGGATACCGGCTGGTCAGGTCGGGAGATTATGACAGGACACATGATCATGAGCCGGAATTCCGGTGCGAGGAGTGCTCGAGGAAAAAGTCTGAGGAATTGAAAGGGCGTGGGGTAAAAACCGAGTGATCGCGAGCAAAAAAAGATAAATGACTAACGGTTAATGGCGATTGTCTTTGCCCAAAAACATAATTTTACCATTTTTCTTGCCTTGATTCATTAAAAAATTACCATTTTTATCCATATGCTCCTACAGGATTAACAACCGCAATCTTGCGACTCTCACTATAGACCGTTCCACTACACGGCTTCTCTCGGAGAGTATTCGATCCGCAGGGAGAATAATCATATCAGAAAGTGGTATACGGTCTGCCGATGATATCCAAAAGATGAAACCCTACTGCGATGCGTTCCTGATCGGTTCATCGATCATGGCTCATGAATGACCGGAAAAGAAACTGGAGGAATTTGTATGCGCATTAAGATCTGCGGGATCACAACGCCAGAGGATGCACGGTATGCTGAAAAGGCCGGGGCTGACGCGATCGGCGTTGTTGTCTTTTCCGGGGAGGTATCGCGCCGGGTTGTGTCTGTTGAACGGGCGCAGGAGATCTTCGATTCAGTAGGACCATTCACGGCAACTGTCGCAGTAAGCCATACGGATTCCAAGGAGGACCTTGAACAGATGCTCGCGCTGCACCCAGATGCGATCCAGATCTCACACCCGTTCGTATTCAGGAATGATCCGGGCATCCGGGTTATCCGGGTGATCGGAAGGGGGGATCACCTGCCGGAAGACTGTGATGCAATCATTGTGGATGAGAGCCATGGCAGAGGGAGAGCCTTTGATCTCTCGTATGCCCGTAACGTTGTGCAGAGAGCGAAGGTCCCGGTGATCCTTGCCGGAGGATTGAATCCGGAGAACGTTAGCGACGCGATCCGTCAGGTACAACCATATGCCGTTGATGTCGCTACCGGTGTTGAGGTGTCACCAGGAATAAAAGACAAAGAAAAAATCCTTGCGTTCATCGCCGCATGCAGAAGGACATCGCATGACTAAAAAAGGAGGATATGGGAAATATGGCGGGCAGTACGTCTCCGAGACACTGATGAGCGCACTCATTGAACTTGAGAACGCGTATGCAAAAGTGAGAGGTTCTATAGTGAAACGCATGATGCCGGTGCAGATGGTATCCTCATCGCCGATATGCCGGTCGAGGAGTCAGAAGCGGTTTGCACCATTGCATCGCAGTGTGATATTGACCCTGTATTCCTGATCACCCGGACAACATCAGATAACCGGATTAAAAATATTGCAGCAAAGGAACACAGGTACCTGTACCTTGTTACCGTAATTGGGGTAACGGAGTGCGGGAAGAGGTTTCTGATGGGGCAATCGATCTTCTGAACCGGGTCTGTAGCACACCCTGCTTCCGCCCGCTCCCCGCGTTGGCATCTCAACGCCAGAACAGGAACAGACATGTGCCCGAGCTGGAACTGACGGGGTGATTGTCGGAAGCGCAATTGTTGAAATTGTTGAACGGAACCTTAAGGATCCAGACGCAATGGAACGTGAGTTGAAGGAATATGTATCTGCCATGAAAAAAGCACTCATCAGAAGTCAACCGGCATAACAAATTCTTCTGGTAAGCTACATTTTTTAACACATCCGTTACAAAACTTTCTCCGGTATATCATGATAACCAGGAACAGCATTTTTATCATTCTGGGTCTCTGCATTGTTGCCGGTATTTTCATTGCCGGCTGCACCCAGCAGGCACCCCCGGTACAAACACCAACGACTACGCCTCCCATTACAATTACTGCATCACCAACCTCTGCCAGCATGGCAAACCCGGCTTCGGTCAACTGTGGTAATCTTGGCGGCATTGTAGAGATTAAGAAAGATTCTGTGGGGACCGAATTCGGCATGTGCACTTTCCAGAACGGTACATCCTGTGAAGAATGGGCACTTTTCCGCAATGAAGGCTGCGACGCATTACCGACAAAATAATTTATCCCCTTTTTAACAGTTTATTCAATCAGATTGCCCTTGTACCATTGTACCGGGAGAATTGTGATGACCTGAATTACCTACGCCGAATCATTCGCATAAGGTCCATGTATATGAGGTAAAAGTGTGGGGGAAGCATTTCCATGTCGGATATAAGCTGCCGGTACTCTGCCGGGATATGGGTTAAATAAAAACCCGTGATAACACATTAACGGAGATAGGAACGGTATGAGTCGCAAAATACGGGTTCTTTTCATCTGCACGGCAAATGCTGCCCGTTCCCAGATGGCAGAAGGACTCTTACGAGTAAAATACGGGGACCGTTTTGAAGTATTCAGTGCCGGGACGCACCAGTCCCGTGTGAGCACCCGCGCAATCCGGGTCATGCAGGAGATTGGGATTGACATTTCACACCACCGTTCAAAAAACCTTGATGAAATGTCCGGCATGACGTTTGATCTGGCTGTTACGCTCTGCGATCGCGCCAGCCAGCTCTGCCCGGTCATCTCCTGTGCAAAAAGGACCATTCACTACGGGTTTCCCGATCCCCACCTTACACCTGGAAACGAGGGGGATCTTATCGAAGGCTATCGCACCGTGAGGGACGATATTGCAGCGTGGATCGACAAGACATTTGGAACGCCTGCACAGTAACCACTCCTGACTTTTTTCCCACAAAAACATTGATGGTATGACATAGCGTTCATTGAACTATCGGTGTATAAAAAATGACGAGGGCACCAAAAAAAAAGGATGTCTATGCTGAATCCCTCGATCTCCATGAAAAGTTCCGGGGCAAAATAGAAGTTCATTCCAAAGTGCCCATCACCAACCGGAGAGACCTGTCCCTTGCCTACACACCCGGCGTGGGAGCGGTATGCAAAGAGATCCAACGGGATAAAAACCTCGCATACAAATATACCCTCAAAGCAAACACGATCGCTATCGTGAGTGATGGATCGAGAGTCCTTTCACTGGGGAATATCGGGGGATATGCCGCAATTCCCGTCATGGAAGGAAAAGCCCTTCTCTTCAAAAAGCTCGCCGGAATCGATGCCTTTCCCATCTGTTTTGAGAGTTTTCATACGGAATTTGTTGATGAAGTGAGAAACATAGCCCCGGTTTTCGGGGGAATTGCGCTCGAGGACATCGCTGCCCCTAAATGTTTTGAGCTTGAAGATGCGCTGCAGGGTATAGGAATCCCCGTTATGCACGATGACCAGCACGGAACCGCCGTCGTGGTCCTCGCCGCATTGCTGAATGCCTGCAGGGTGACCGGAAAAAGATTTGAGGATTTGAATATCGTAGTATGCGGTGCAGGTGCCGCCGGGTTTGCCATCACCCGCATGCTCAGGTGCATTGGATATGATCCCAATCTCTGCAGCAGCGTAAATGACATCATTGTGTGTGATACAAAGGGGATCATTCACCGGCACCGTGACAGGCTGTACGCAAACAAGTACAAGTTCATCATCGCAGAAGAAACGAATAAAACCGGGCGGACGGGGGAACTTGCTGATGCAATGCAGGGCGCCGATGTCTGTATAGGCGTTTCGGTCCCGGGAATCATCACACCGGCAATGGTCCGGTCAATGAACAAAGACCCCATTATCTTTGCCCTTTCCCATCCCATGCCTGAGATTCTTCCCCAAGATGCCCGGTTGGCCGGGGCTGCGATTGTAGGAACAGGACGCAATGAGTATCCCAACCAGATCAACTACGCACTTGCATTTCCGGGGATATTCCGCGGCGCTCTCGATGTGTGTGCAACGCGTATCTCCGATGAAATGAAAGTAGCTGCAGCCCACGCTCTTGCCGGTTTTATCAAACGCCCACAAAAAGACAGGATCCTTCCGCAGGTCCTCAACCGACGTGTGGTGAAAACTATTGCCCAAGCTGTAAGTACGGCCGCAGTTGCAAGCGGCTGTGCCCGTATTATCGAATAATTTCTTCAAGGAATTTAAAAAAGGATGTTGTAGCTGTTTTTTATTTGTTACTCAGCTCGATCTCAATTCCGCCGATCCTGCTTGCAAAAGCGTTGTACAGGAGTCCTGCTATAGCGCCGATAATAAGTGCCATGATACCACAAATGATCGGGAAGATAATGATCGCTGCCAGACTGAAGATTTCAACGCCGGGTATGGATTTCTCAAACCCGATTGACACTCCAAAAAGTGCAAACATGCATCCCCAGAAGAGACCCAATACGATACCGAACATTGCCTTGATTTTTGCAACGGACATGATTTCAACACTCTTTATGACTGCCATTGGCACACCTACGTAGGATACTATTGTAATGCCATTAAAAAGACTTGTGTATTGTAATCAGTAAATTGTATTCAGGAAATTTCCTGTTTTTCTGAGATTTTAAAAGCCTGAACTTCTCAGAACCTGGCACACCTTCGCCATAAGTGCGTGATGTCGAACGATATGATCCATGTGAGTGCCGCTTCGTTTGTCTACCGGCAAGGGTATCCAAACAATTCCGCAGTCAGTATTATGGAGAACCAGACCTTCGGCCGGGGCTGGCTGGGGGGATCTTTTTACTTCGCCCTCCAGCAGGGAGATAATAAAAGTCTCATCTGCTTCACCCTCGCCAACCTGAAGAAGTGCGGTGGCCATACACCTGACCTGGTGCCACAAAAAGCTTTCAGCAGTCACTTCGAGATAATTAAAACCCTCGTATTCTCCAATGCCGATTTTGAGAATATTCCGCCAGGGGTTTTTATCCCTGACACGGGCAAAGTACGTGAAGTTATGACGACCGATAAAATTCTGCGCAGCCCGTTCCATAGCCGCTATATCGGGAGGAGTCTTTGAGAAATAATACCGGTAAGTCCTTGATTTCGTATCAAATCGCGGGTGGAATTCCGGAGCCACTTTGGCATAGCCGGTGCACCAGCAGTCGGGAGGGAGCTGGAGGTTCAATGTCTGGATAGCACGTTCAGGAACACCTGTTGTGAATGCAACAACCTGCCCGCAGGCATGAACACCCCGATCAGTCCTTCCTGCGCTGAGAAATCCCGCTTCGCGCCAGTCTGAAAAAAGACTCAGACGCTGGCAGGCGGCAACGAATTCGCCTTCCACCGTGCGGTGTGCCGCCTGAATCTGGGAGCCAAAAAACCTGCTGCCCAGATAGGATATCCTGAATGCCAGCCTCATCGGAGCTGCACATGCCGTGTGAAACGCTTGATCTTTCTCCATGTATTATTCAGCGACTGGTGGGTGTAGGTGCGCAACGGCGTCTGTTTGCCACCGCAGGTTACTTTTCCTGCACGTATCGCAGCAAGGATCGAAGGGACGGTCCTGTCTGCTTCAACAAAAGTCCTGCCGAAGCCGACAAATCGCGCATGGTGGGCATCACTTCCCGCGACACAGGGTTTTCCCAATCTTTCGGCGATGCGGGCAGCTTTCCGGTTTGCTGATCCGACGATATACCGGCTATTGAACGTTTCTATGGCGTCAACAACATTCATGCCAATTTTCTTCCGGCGGGCAACACCGTGGCGCCAGACGTGATACGGGTGAGGAAGGATCAGGAGAGCCCCCATTTTTCGTGCAATCTCGACAGTATCAACTACATCGAGCCCTGCCGGAATCAACTCGGTGACTCCAAGAACAAGAAGATGGCCCTGTTTTGTGGTGACTTCAATACCGGGAATCACGAGAACAGAGGTCTCACACGCGAGTGCCTTCTTTGCCCCATCAACCGAATCATGGTCAGTGATGGCAATTGCATCGAGTCCTGCTACCTCAGCTGCCCTGAGGATTGCCTCGACACTGCTCTCACCGTCTTTGGAGAAATTGGTATGCACATGCAAATCGCAGATCAGCATCTGATCATAGTGTTTTTATCTCTGGGGTATTAAGGAAACTTATGCGCATCCTCCTTCCCACAGGTGCTGCCACCAGAGAAATGGTGAAATGCGCAGCAACGGGTTTTGACGCGGACGTTGTGGTAACCGGTGAGATTGCATCGTTCCTTACTCCCCACACGCTTCATCTGCTGATCAAAAAAGGAATGTACGACATGGTGATTGTCTCTGGTATGTGCACAGCATCATTTGAGCAGGTTGAACGAGAGACCGGTGTCCCTGTATACCGGGGCCCCCGGCATGCAGCTGACCTTGCTTTGATCCTTCCGGCACTCGATTCAATAACCCTCTCGCGTACAGTTCCTGCGGATGACTTCCTCGCTGAAAAGAAAGCAGATGATGCATTCAAAAGAATCGGGGAACTGGAGCACCATGCCGGATTTGATTATGTGATCCGGGATGTAAAGATCGGCAGGAAATCACGGATTAAGGTGCTTGCGGAAGTGATGGATGCCCACCGGCGTGATGATATACGGGGAGTCGTGGAACACTCCTTTAATCTTGGCGCCGATATCGTTGACCTCGGGTTCGGTTTCGATGCGACTGCCGGGGATGTATCACGTGTCTTTTCGTTGTTAGAGGATATCGACCGGCCTCTCGCCGTTGATTCCCAGGACCCTGACCTGATTCGGGCAGCACTTGTCCGGGCGGATATTGTGCTCAGCCTGCAGGAGACCAATATTCCCACGGTGGGTGCATGTGTGGCTGACGCGGGGGCTGCTGCCGTGGTTGTACCAGGTAACAGCACGCTAAAGGCGAACCTTGCGATGGCAAAGCGTGCAGGTATTGAATGTATCATTGCCGATCCCCTGCTCCAGCCTGTCGGTTCCGGTCTTGTTCAATCATTGAAACAATTCAGGGATACGGGTTATCCTCTCTTCTTCGGGGCGGGTAATGTCGTTGAGCTCCTCGATGCAGACTCTATCGGTGCCAATGCACTTCTCGCAGCAATGGCGATGGAGGTGGGGGCATCAATAATCTTTACCAGTGAGCATTCAGACAAGGCCAGTGGATCGATCCGCGAGATGCGACGGGCAACGGAGATGATGTCGCTGTGCATTGACCGCCCCTATCCAAAAGACCTCGGCATCGACCTGCTTATCCTTAAAGAAAAACGAAAACGGCGTGAACCCCCGCTTGAATATGAAACGATCACCATTGCCAGGAAAATGCCCGCTGATATAATCTATGACCCGAACGGCAATTTCCGGATAGGCATCGAAGGGGATCACATTGTTGCTGTGATCCACGGCAAAGCGGTTCAGGGGAAACACTGGCAGGATGTACTGTACACGATCCTGTCACAAGGAGAGGTTTCACTCCTTGATCATGCAGCATATCTCGGGAGGGAGTTATACAAAGCTGAACTCGCGATCCGGTACGGGCGGAGTTTTGAGCAGGACGGGGAGTTCTGAGATGTAACCCCAGATTGTAGAAATAGCGAAAGTAAAAAGTGAAAAATTTTTAAAAAAAATCAGGGAGAGATGGTGCGGTCATTTGCTGATCAATCCCCCTATTGCTCCCCCCACAAGCCCCAGTACTGCAAAGTAGAGTGCTGTTGCAACAAGGATGACACCGATACCGAGCGCCCGTAAAAATCCAAACAGCCCCATCGCCAGTGTTCCGACAACAAGACCGGTAATAATCACCACGAGGGCACCAAAGATACCGGCAGTAAACCCGGTTTTTCACCGTTCCACATACCCCCTTTTGCTATCAGCCCGGCAACAAGCCCTCCGATAACCGGCCCAAGAACAGGAAGCGCTCCTCCCATGAGTACCATGAGGATAAATCCGATACATGCACCCGTCCAGAAACTGCCTTTTGCCATACGGAATACTGGAACGGAATGGAGAAAAACGTTGGGTGGGGCGGTTTAAAACCGGGTTTGACATGCGACACGATTTGATTTTTACCTGCTGCCTCCAGTTCATCAACCCTTTTATCCCATAACTCCCTCATTTCTATACATGGCTATACAGGCTCGTGCATCCCATATCCTCGTTAAAACCGAGGATGAGGCAAATAAGATAATGAAAAGGATTAATGACGGTGAGGATTTCGCTGCAGTTGCAAAGCGTTTCTCATCCTGCCCCTCCCGTAAGAACGGTGGGGACCTCGGCTGGTTTGGCAAAGGACAGATGGTACCGGAGTTTGAAAAAGTTGCATTCGAGAACGATACCGGTAAGGTAGTTGGTCCGGTCAAGACCCAGTTCGGCTACCATCTCATCAAGGTTACCGGCAGGAAATAAGTCTCCGGCATACGATTATGGACACAAAATTTTTTCTTGGCATTGGTCTTGCGATAGTACTCGTCTTCTGCGGTGCAGCGGTATACACCAGTTTTACCCGATTGCCAACTGCTGCTTCAACACCTGAAGATCGCGATACACTCTACCAGGTATCGACTATAGACGCGCTGATGCAGGGAGTATACGATGGCATCCAACCGATAAGCGAACTGAAAAAACACGGGGACTTCGGGATCGGCACATTCGATGCACTCGAAGGCGAGATGATCGTGCTTGACGGAAAGGTTTACCAGGCAAAAGCTGACGGCAGGGTCTACACCGTTTCAGACAACGCAACCACACCTTTTGCCACGGTCACCTACTTCGAACGTGACATCATGGTGACCATCTACCGGTCCATGAACTTCTCCGTGTTCTCCACGGATATGAGCGCTCGTTTACCTTCGCAGAACATGATCTACGCGGTAAGGATGCATGATACATTTCCTCAGATGAAGGTGCGGGCGATACCTGCGCAGCAGAAGCCTTATCCAACACTCACGGATGCAGCGAAGAACCAGTCGGTTTACACGTACGCTGATGCCACCGGTACCGTTGTCGGGTTCTACACCCCGGCCTTTTTCAAAGGACTCAACGTGGCGGGTTATCATCTCCATTTCCTCAGTGATGACCGTCACACAGGAGGTCACATCCTCGATTTTATAGTACCGGTAAATGCCACGGTTGAGTATGACATAACACCGGTATTTGAGATGTCACTACCGACAAACGGGGCATTTACCGGAGTTAATCTCTCACAGGACCTGAGCGAGGGCCTTGCACAGGTTGAATCGTAAGTCCGGTTTTTTCTTTATTTTTTCCGAGCATTTTTTGACAAGCAGCACTCATATGATCGGTACAACGCCCGTGTGGCGTGCCAGGCACTACAATCATGAACATCCGCGGAATCAAAAATGAACTTCTCATGCTGCTCCTTGAACTGGGGCGGGGCTCTCATCCTAACGAGTTCGTGGCACTTCTCCGGGAAAACAACGGGGTAATTGAGGAGCTGAATATGGTCCCCGGTACCATTACTGGTGAAGACTCTGCATCGGTCTTCTTTGACATGATGCCCCTTGACACCCACCTTGCAGGCAGCGCCCACAGCCACCCGAACGGTGTGCTACGGCCGTCAGATGCGGATGTGCATTTCTTCCCCCGGGCCGGGCGGTTCCACCTCATCATCGGCTATCCGTATCGCACAGGAGACTGGCAGTGCTTTGGTGCAGACGGGGTGCCATGCGAGCTCAAGGTGATAGAATGAGCGCACGCAGGGTCGTTGCCACCGGCACGTTTGACATCCTGCACCCGGGTCACCTCTTCTACCTTGAGGAATCAAAAAAATTAGGTGACGAACTCTGGGTGATCGTTGCACGGGACGCAAATGTCAAGCACAAACCCCGACCGATCATTCCTGAAGAGCACCGTCTCCAGATGGTTGCCGCTCTTAAACCCGTGTCCCATGCAATCCTTGGCGATAAGACTGACATGTTCCGCCCGATACAAGAGATCCAGCCCGCGGTAATTACTATAGGATTCAACCAGCATTTCGATGAGACAAAACTGCACCAGCAGCTCGCTGAACGCGGGATGGCACCGGAGATTGTCCGTATCGGGAAGTACGCTGACGAAGACCTCTGCAGTTCGCGGTTCGTTGTGCAGCGTATCATTGATGTGCGGGGCACCTCGGATGATTCCCAGGGATAAACCGTTCTTCCCTTCGCACTGCATCCTCTTCTTACCTGAGAATTTTCCGATCAATGAATGCACTGCCCTCAGGTTATGTCCTGCATCAAACAGTTCAATAATCTCAAGCGGGATGCATGGTTAGCATAATGAACCGGCTACAAACCTTTATTGATTCCCGTTCTCATCCATTCTCTATGGGTGATGTGTGTGTCCCGAAATATTTCAGATGAGATTGAAAAACTCACGGAAATTGCTTGCGGAAAGGGTGTAAAAGTCAAGGTTATTACACCGGAAAAAATTGTTGTATCACAATGGGTCCGGTTCAAATGCCGGTATGGCTGCAAGGGATATGGCAAGCATTTCGGTTGTCCTCCCTATACCCCGTCACCGGATGAAACCCGTCGTATGGTAAATGAGTATTCTACCGGGTTGCTTCTCCGGTTCGACGGGGTACCCGGGCGGGGAGCTTTTGGCCCTGATGATATCCCGGATGACTTCCATGACTGGTTCAGGGACCTGATACTATGGGTAAACGGGACAATGCACATGCTCGAAAAGACCGCTTTTTATGATGGGTTTTACAAGGCATTCGGATTTGGCGGTTATCCCTGTATATACTGCGAGCACCAGCACTGCGTTGCTGAGGAAGCCCCGGGAGTGGTGGACGAGAGCATGCGCCGTAAATGCAGGCATATGGATAAGGTACGCCCGAGCATGGAAGCGG
>JAPKXT010000026.1 GCA_026394695.1 Methanoregula sp. | reverse complement strand
TGCAGAATCCAAAGACATAGATTTCGCATGGATCACTAACCACTACAACAATCGTCACTGCTATCCCACCCTCGCCGCCATCGCGCAGGCGACCACGACCCTGAAGATGGGCCCGGGTATCATGAACGCATTCACGGACACACCCGCCGCAATGGCATCGTTCTTCTGCACGCTCAACGAGATCTCAGATGGACGCGCAACCCTCGGTATCGGGCCCGGGGACCTCTCGACGCTCCCGAAGCTGGCAATCAACGCCGATAAGCCAGTTGGGCACCTTGAGGAAGCTGTCGTGCAAATCCGCAAGCTCTGTGCCGGTGAACAGGTGAACAAGTCCGGCATGAAGTACTATGACTACGACGGCGCGAAGCTGACCGGTGTCACTCTCCCCGGAAAGAAGGGTGTCCCAATCTATATCGGCGCACAGGGACCCAAGGTTCTGGAGCTTGCCGGAAGAATCGGTGACGGTGCGCTCATCAACGCATCCAACCCCAAGGACTTTGCCATTGCAATCCCGATCATCAAGGCAGCAGCTGACAAAGTCGGCAAGAAGAATTTTGATATCGGTGCATACACCGCCATGTCCATAGACAGGAGTGAGAAGAAGGCACGCAATTCAGCAAAGATCGTTGCCGCATTCATTGCAGCCGGCTCACCACCTGACCTCCTTAACCGCCACGGACTCGACCTGAACAATGTTGCAAAGATCAAAGCGGCACTGGGTAAGTTCGACTTCAAGACGGTCGGAGAACTCGTAGGGGATAAGGAGATCGATGCATTTACCATTGCAGGTACCCCTGAAATGGTGAAGGCAAAGTGTGATGCCCTCACCAAGGCCGGTGTCACCCAGATCATCTTCGGCTCACCCCTTGGTCCCGACATGACCACATCGATCCGCCTGCTCGGCAAGTACGTAGTATAACTAAAGAACACAATACCTGTTAGGATACAATCCAAAAGACAGTGATCCCGGCAGATATTATTCAACTCTTTTTCTCAAATTTTTCGGTATCCCCCCTCATCGAAAAAATCCTGATCTGTAAACCGGGTTCCAATGGCCGTTTTCTCTAATCCATTGCCAGAACTTTGACAGATGACCGGACCAGGGGGGTACCAGCACTCCCGTTTTTGAGATGACCATTCACTCCTCAAAAAAGAAAGATGGTGATGCGGTGTTGAACTGGAAACTCTCTGAATAGCACCTGCGGTTCGCAGATCACCGTGCAAACGACTATCTGATCATGTCGGAAATATACTCATGAAAAGGCATGTTTTCGGTAAGGGAAGTTATCACCAGCAGGGGTACATTACAGTATCGCGAAGAACACCTCACCGGGCTCAGGTGCAGGATCAGCCCGGACCGGTTAAAAAGGCAGATCGATCAGTCATTATTCATTCCTCCAAATGTAGAGGGTTGCCCATTCTGCCGCGATGCTGTTTTTTCAGTCACACCCACATTCCCCGATGGCAACCGGCTCATCCGTGGTGAGAGTGTTACGTTCCCGAATCTGTTTCCTTTTGGGGAAGGTCATGTAGTAACCGTTATCACCAGTGAACACACTGTCGCTGCCTTCAGCCGGCAACAGATAGTGGATGCTCTCCTCTCGCAGATAGATGCACTTCGGCATGTAGATGGCTATGCCAGCATCAACTGGAACTTTCTGCCATCGGCAGGTGCGAGCCTTGTGCATCCCCATATGCAGGGTTTGTCGGATTCATGTCCATCCCGTATTGTTGACTGTTATATCACCGCAAGCGAACAATTCCGCAGGATACAGGGCAGGAACTACTGGGAAGCAGTAAGGGAGGAGGAAAAATCCTCTGATCGGTATCTGTTCGGCGATGAAATTCTCTGGTCAGCCCATGCAGTGCCGGTTGGTGAGCGCGAAGTGAGGGGACTACTTCCGATATCCACGATTGATGAAATGGAAAACTACGTGGATCTCGCGGCGCGGGGCATACTTGAAATTATTTCACTTTACCGGAAACTGGGTACTTATGCGTTCAATATGTCATTGTTTTTTGATAAGAAAGGGAGTGATCATGGATTTCGTACATTCTGTTCAATGATCTCACGGATCAATCCTAACCCTTCATCTACGAGCGATTCTGCATTCATGGAACGGCTTCATCTTGAGCCGGTTATACTGACACTTCCTGAAGATATGGGAAAATTCTACAAAAAAGAAAAAAAATAAAAAAATTTACTCAAACTTTGCAACAAGTTTGTTCTTGGATACGAGCACGCCATCCTTCTTGTGGGGTTTGCGGAGGATACTGTCTCCTGCTTTCTCGATCTCGCGTGCCTGGTCACAGAGAATTGCTGCGACTTTCATCATTTCATGAGCGCTTGCAACGATCGGGATGTATTTCTCCCATTCCTTGGTCATGAAGCAGCCCTTGACGTTCTGTCCTGCAACTGCCATTGCAATCTCGTGGGCGGCACGTGCCTTGGCGAGTGCATAGTTGTTGGTGAATTCACCCTCGACGGCCTTGTCGGTGGTCATCACAATCTTCGGGAGCTCAAGTTCTGCACCCTTCTTACCTGCCTTCACCTGATCGATAACCTTGTCGAGAGCAAGCTGCATCTTCCGGAATGCTCCGGTAAGTGCCAGCACTTTTACAAGGTTACTATTGAAGTCGGCCATCTCGACGGGATCGAGGAACTCGCGGCGTGCACCAATCATCGAGTCAGCCTTCATGATGATATACCCGAACTTGCTGGTCTTGATCTCTTCCCATTCCTTTTTGGCGGTCACATCGTCAGTGATAATGACAACGGGGATTCCGGCTTTTGCGAGGTCTTCACGGGCACCGGTGGGTCCTGGGAGAACACCGTTTGGTGAGACAACAATACAGAAGTCAGGTTTCCATGCTTTCATGGTAGAGACGACACGTTCAATATCTTCAGGCTGAAGTTTCGTTCCGCTGGTGGCCATGAATGTCTGCATGTCTTCACGGTCTGCTCTTTCATCAAGAAGCAGTTCTGCCATTACACCACTTGCAATATTGCCGAGTTTGGCAACTCCTACTTTAACAACCATCTAAATCACCTAATTTTTTTTATAACACGTTATTATGACCCGGTATTCATATAAACATTTTGAAATGTCCTCTCTCCTCGGAAAATTATCGAAAATATTTTTTAATTAAAGGAGAGAGCTAAAATGAAGGTAATTCGAAATTATGTAAGTGTCTGGTATAGTTAACGAAAAGTGTTTAAGTTTAGATAGAAAATTGAATACTATGAAGGATGGGCTGCTCACCGAACGCCAGATGGAGGTTCTCAGGTATCGAAAACAAGGGCTGACCCAGCAGCAGATTGCTGATATTATCTCCACATCAAAAGCAAATGTCTGCACCATTGAAAAGAGTGCTATGGAGAATATCCGGAGGGCAAAAGAAACCCTTGAATTTCTCTATACGCTGGATGCAACACACCTGTGTACTATTCCATCAGGGACTGATCTTTTTGATGTTCCTGCGATTATTTATGGTGAAGCAGAAAAAATCAACATAAAAGTAATTTATGATACAATCTCCCTGATAAACCGGTTAAGAGAGTCCCGCCCGCAGTGTTGCAAAGCACGCTGTGTGTGTGAAGATATCGTTGTTTACATCACCGATCTTGGGGAATTATACTTTGGATGAAGGAAAATAAAAGTAAATAATGGAAACACGAATAATTTTTAAAATTTCACATTTTCCATTAACTATTGACATCCACCAGTGGCATATGTTTATATCCTTTTTTATGCAATAATTAAGGAAGCCGATATGAGGTTATCCATAGCTGTAGTGATGTGCTGACCTGAGGGGAAACACATTTTCGAGTACAGCAGACGGCGGAACCAAACTTCCGGACACAGGGAAGACGGTTGTGCCGTGGGTAAGTCTCGATTGGTGAACCCTGCATAAACGCGGGGTCAACCCGAGAAGGAGTTGTGAATCGTCACAACAGGCTGACTGAGTGGGATCTGACCGGTACGTATGGGTCGACGTTTAAATAAACGAGCCCGTTCCTATTGCTCTCATCATGGGGCAGATGGATGCGTTATTGTCAGGATCTTCTTTCGCGAGACAGGAATGCTGGTGCATACCAGCTCATGGATGAGAAAATTATCATCCCTATGTCCGTAGCCAGATAAAAAAACCGGAAGGTCAATAATACATAAAAAATCCGGCAAAGAGCCCGATCCCGAAATATCAATCGTGGCCTCTCTATGATGGGGCACCGATATTGCAGGGGTTTGCTGGATATAAAGTAGGTATGACGCATGTTATCATGGTAGATGATCACAAGAACAGCCCCACCGAGGGTAAGGAAATTATGGTGCCGGTCACCGTTATTGAAATCCCCTCGATGAAGGTAGCTGCGATTCGTGCCTACTCTAAAGATACCTACGGCAAACATGCGCTGACAGAAATCTGGGCCGACGAGCTCGATACCGTGCTTGGTCGCCGGATTACCCTGCCAAAGGACTATGACAAAGAGTCCGCGAAGAAGAAATTTTCGGATGCAGTTACAGCAGGTACTGTTGCCGAGATCTACGCGGTCTCCTACACACAACCCGCGATCCTCACCGGGGTCCCGAAGAAAGTGCCCGATCTCATGGAGATCAAGGTAGGTGGCGGGGATATCAAAAAACAGTGGGAGTATGCGCAGGGTCTCCTTGGGAAAGAAGTTACCCTGAATAATGTCATCCAGACCGGTGCATATGCCGACATAACTGCCATCACAACGGGTAAGGGCACGAATGGTGCAGTAAAGCGCTGGGGTATAGCGCTGCGTAAGCGCAAACACTCCGTTGGTGGGAAGGAGCGCCATCTCGGAACTCTCGGAGCCTGGAACCCTCATCATGTCAGGTGGCAGGTACCCCAGATGGGTCAGCTGGGATTCCAGCAGCGTACAGAATTCAACAAGCGTATTTTAAGGGTTAGTGAAAACGCCAGCGAGATTACACCTGCCGGCGGGTTCCTGCATTATGGAGTCCTAAAGAGCCCGTATGTCCTTGTAAAGGGGTCTGTTCCCGGCCCGGTAAAGCGGCTTGTGCGTATTCGTCCGGCGATGCGCCTGGGTGAACATGTCGTCAGGATGCCGACAATCCAGTTTGTAAGCGTCCAGAGCAAACAGGGATGATCAGAGATGAAAGCACAGGTTAAA
>JAPKXT010000132.1 GCA_026394695.1 Methanoregula sp. | reverse complement strand
ACGTGAGGAGTGCATCTTGCGCACGCGTGTGCCCCGGTGAATCGCACAGGTGTCATCGCTCGTTGTGGCATGCATTACTACGGCAACCTCTCCAAGATCGCTGGTGGCTGCGCTTGCTGCGCATACAGCATTCATCGCATTATCACTGGATGGGCGGTCAGCAGATCGTTGCGATCCAACAAAAACGATCGGCACCGGGGTGTCGATCATGAAACTGATTGCCGCTGCACTAAAAGCCATCGTGTCGGTACCGTGCGTAATGATAACCCCGGCAACCCCGCTTTTAATCTCTTTATACACTGCACGGGCGAGTTCCTGCCAAATCACCGGTGTCATATTCTCAGATAGTATGGTAGCAAGGGGAATTGTCCGGTAATTTGCCACCTTTGCCAGTTCAGGGATTGCAATAAGAATATCACCTGCATCAAACTGGCTGGTGACCGATCCTGTCCGGTAATCGATCCTGCTCGCGATGGTTCCTCCGGTTGATACGATAGAAAGAGACGGGAGATCGTTTTTTTGCGGGACTTCAGATTTTTTTTGCAGGGATTCTACCGGGTGCCGGATAAATTTACAGGAACCCGGGCTCACGCCAAAATTATACCCGGAATCCAGTTTCACTACCGCCATCCCGTCACGTTCTGTAATGAAAATTCCCTTCCGGCTTTTCCCCCCATACGTGCATTCAACCAGATCGCCAGAGGTAAATTGCGGGCTTATGCTACCAGCCTCCGGGCTTTTGTGATCAGGTCTTCTTTTGCGTTTGAGAGTTTTGCGAGCCGCTGATCGATCTGTTGTGAATCCAGATCGAGCTGCTTTTTACGTTCTTCGATGGCGATCCTGGTTGCGAAGGGGGCAGGTCCTCCCGGGGCTTTCCGGAGTGCGATGGAATAATGTACGTCCAGTGCTTCATCGATGGTCTGCTGGGTGAGACCTTTACTTATAAGGGATATCCCTTCTCCTACTTCGTGTGCAGCTTCTTCGAGAGTGGAAAGCAGGAGGTCTCCTTTCTGCACGGCTCTCCCGACAATATTGTGTGCGGTGCGGAAGGGAAGGCCATAGGATCTGACCAGCATGTCAGCAAGTTCGGTTGCTGTTGAAAATCCTTTGCCCGCCTCTTCTTTCATCCGCTCTGTATCGAATGATGCACTTGAGAGCATATCGATCAGGAGACGGAGGCTCTCTTTTGCATCCCGCATACCGCGCCAGATATGGGGAGTGAGCTCCTGGAGGTCGCGGTTGTAACTCATGGGAAGTCCTTTGACGGTGAGGAGAGCACCGGCAAATGCACCGAAGACAGATCCGGACTTGGCCCGCATGATCTCAGCGGTGTCCGGGTTCTTTTTCTGAGGCATGATTGACGAAGTTGAACAGAACGCGTCATCAAGGGCAATAAACTTTACAAACGACGTGCTCCAGATAACCAGCTCTTCACAGAGCCGGCTGATGTTTGCCATCAGGATGGAAATGTCAGCAAGCGTTTCCAGTGCAAAGTCCCGGGTAGCCACCGCGTCCATCGTGTTTGTTACCAGCCCGTCAAAACCCAGCAGGCTGGCGGTGAATTCGCGGTTGATGGGGTAACCGGTCGATGCAAAGGCTGCTGCACCAAGCGGGGACTGGTTCACCCGAACGTATGCATCCTTCAGGCGGTCGAAGTCCCGGGAGAATGCCTGTTCATAGGCAAGGAGGTGGTGGGCAAGCGTGGTAGGCTGGGCGTGCTGCAGGTGAGTAAATCCCGGCATCACTGTCCCGGTGTGCAGCTCGGCGAGGGCAACAAGCACTTCACGCACCCTGAGGAGTGCCGACATCTGTTTGAGCATCTCCTCCCGGAGCTTGATCCGGATGCATGTTGCAACTTCATCGTTACGTGATCGACCCATATGCATGCGCCCGCCAACGTCCACTCCAACAGATTCGATCAGGAGTGATTCTATTCCTGCATGGACGTCTTCAAACCGGTCATCAAACACTTCTTCGGGGATCCCATCGTCGAAGAGCTCCAGCAGCGCTGAAAGGAGCTGCTTTGCGATGTCCCGATCGATGATCTTCTGTTTTTCCAGCATCAGCACATGGGCAAGATCCACGAGGATGTCTGCGTCAGCAATACAGCGGTCTGAACGCATCGATGAGAGAAAGTGCATCATCTCACCCGTCCTCTCACCAGAAAGGCGCCCCAACCTTACAACATCTGTCCGCATCCGTTCACCATCCGCTTTATATTCGTTTACCTATTGGTCGTACATTGATTAAATCCACGCCTTTCGCGCAGCGAGTTCGATCGCCCGCTGCACGGATTCGCGGGGGATGATTGTTGCAACCGGTATACGGACAAGCTGTTCAATCACGCTTGAAAGAATCGGGGCGCACACGATGGCCACAGCTCCTTCGCGTTCCGCACGGACGGCAGCCACGATTGCATCCTCCATCGTATGGACCGGGTATTCGCGCACCCTTACGCGTTTTGCGTCGACTTCAGCAGTTTTTTCTTCAATCGTATCAAGGACAGATCGTGCAACGATCAGGCCGATAAACTCTCCTTCGGTTGTACGGTAGAACTGGCGCAGGGTGCGGACGATTGCGCGCAGCGTAGAGAGGTTGGGTGAGCGTTTACCATGCAGGATCTTGTATAAGGAACTCTGTGCAATTCCGCTTTTATCCGATAACTCCCTGACACTGATGCGGAGGTCATGGCGGAGGAGGTCGTTAAGTGTTCCTACAAATTCCTCATCTGAGGCAAGCGCGGCGCGCATGAGCCGGTCAATTGGGTCCACTTGTATCATATAACAG
>JAPKXT010000098.1 GCA_026394695.1 Methanoregula sp. | reverse complement strand
ATGGCGGCAATTACGATGATGCCCCCCGCTATGACAGGATAGAATGAGCTGAGACCGGCAGTGATGCCTGTTGGTGGGGACCCCGCCGCAAGCGTGTGAAGATCAAGCGTAGTTATCGATGAGCGTGTGTTGCCCTGTGGATCCTTCCACTGGACCTGTACCGGCACTGCGGAGAGATCGTTTGAGGTAAATGTCAGGGTAAATCTCGTTAAATCATTCGATGCCAGCGTACCGATCAGATAGTTCTGGTTCGGCCCCACCGGCTTTGCCGGTGCACTTACCGAGATGATCATACCCTGAGCATCAGTGATACCGGCATTTCCGATCTCGCCGGTCATCGTGTAGGACCCGGCATTGCTGATCAGCTTTACATTATTGATCACCGGGATTGCCGCAGACTTATCCGCTCCGAGGTTCAGAGGCAAAACAACACTCGTTGTATGAACGTTATCCCCGTTGCGGAAGCTGATCTTGAAGCTTACATCGGATTGCTGGTGTGGTGTTATGTCAAACGGAACCTTCACCGAGGTCCCGGCCGGGATGGACTCCACGTACTCTTCTGAGGGAGATATGTCGCTTCCCGGGGAAGATGCAATGATCAGGACATCGGATATATCTCCGAGCCGCGGGTTCACGACACTGAGATTCACCGTATCCGTTTTTTCAAGGGAAAATGTATCGGGTTTGTTCGAGACACTTGCCCTCACGTCAGTCGAATCAACTTTCAGTTTGATCTGGGAATGGATCGCGGAAGTACCCCACGCATTTGTTGAAACGGTGAAGAGCGGGAGATACGTCCCATCGGGACCTTCGGCCTGTATAACGAAAGTAAAATCGGCCGTTGCTCCCGGTCCGATTAACGTGGCAGTAGCAAATGCACCCTGGTTGATTACTTTGACGTGGGGATCGATAAGGTTCGGCTGGGAAACGGACACGGAAGCATTTGCCGCATTGGTGACATGAACCGTCAGGGTGCCGGTTTCATCCGGGTAAAAAACACCGGGTGTGAGATCATACCCGGATACATACACAAGCGCTGCGGCATCCAGGGGATTCGTTACTGTGACGGTACTGGTGGCCGCTCCCGCAGCGGTGATCATACATGCCAGCGCGATAAAACTGAATAAAACTAATGTTCGTTTCATTTTTTTTCCTGTCCTCTCAATCTTGCATATCTGATAACAAACTAGTCAAGCGTCTGTAAATGGCCCTGAATTTTGCCGCATTCATCGCCGGATTCCTCAATCGCGACCACCAGCATTCATTCGGCGTCCTTTCAGTATTTATTATAAAATTACCCAACGGAAAGTATTAAAACTTACGATCGAGTAATTTTTGAGGTGATGAGCAGGAAAGGGTACCGGGCTACTACAATGGACGACATCGCCGAGTATATCGGCGTGAGCAAGACAACGCTCTACCAGTACTTCCGTAACAAGGACGATCTTGTCATCGAGATCGTGAAAGCGTTCCCCGAGGAGATCCGCGAGAAAACGATGTCGAAGTTTCCTGCTGCATCTCGGTTAGATGGCTGGATTGCTATTCTTGATTTCTATCTGGAAAATAGTGTTGAAGAGAACGCTCTTTTTTTCGAGTTTCTCTCCATGATCCCCCGTAACCCGGAGATAGCAAAGAGTTTCTCCGAGAACATGCTATCAGGACTGAAAAAAGCTACTCTCGGCGTTGCGAAACAGCAGCAACAGGGAAAGGGCGGCACGGGGGCTGCTCCCCGCACTATCGCTCTTGCTATGATGAGTCTCTTCAACGGTCTCCGCGCTCTCTCACTCATTGGAGTTGAACGGGATGAGCTCCGTGCGCAATGGATAGAGATAGGGAAGATTCTGCTCGGATATAAAGAGAATTCTTAAGCGGAAAGGGAATGAGTTATATCAATGTACGTGCTCTGCAGCCCCTGTATTCTTAATCCAGCTTTGCGTGCAAATGGGATCACAAAACCCTCGGATCTCGTGTTGTTTGAGCGATGCATCCAACGCTGCAATCGCTTTAATATTGAACTGGTGCCGCTGCCGTGTTCGGAGACGTTGTATCTCGGTTCTGATAGAAAACCCGGGACATTTCTGGAAAGGCTGAACACCCCGGCATTTGTCCATCTGATGGACAAGCTTGAATTACAAGTGCAGGATATCATGGTTGAACGGGGTCCACCGCTTTGCATCCTTGGTGTCAACTCTTCCCCTACCTGCGGAGTAACCAGCACCTATTATGGGAGTGTGGATCAACAACCGCCAAAACGTATGGGACGGGGGGTGTTTCTTGCACGGTTTCCAAATATCAAGGCAATGGATGTAATGACATTCTCTCAATATCACGTTTATCTTGCAGCCCCACTTTTTTCAGAAGGTGAACGTGCTTATAATCTATCGATTGCCGGGCATTTGAGAAATAATTTTTTTGATGTATTTCTGCCTCAGGAAGCAGGTGATGATTCACCTGCGAGGGATAAAGAAGGACAGGTTCGGATCTTTTCAGAAAATTTGAAAGCTCTTGAAAATGCCGAAATAATCGTTGCCATTATTGATGGCGCAGATGCGGATTCCGGCACTGCATGGGAGATGGGGTATGCGTATGCCCATAACAAACCAGTGATTGCAGTTCGCACAGATTTCCGCAAGGCCGGAATGCACGAGCAGGTAAACCTGATGCTGGAACAGTCTTCGACCGTGGTGACCAGCAGGGAAGATCTCATACGTGAACTCGCATCCTTCTCGATCAGAAAGCCCTCGCCATAACCCTCGATTAGAATGCTGCTGGATCGGTCGGGTGGTTTTTTCCCGTTAATTAAACAGACACGAAAACTGATCGTTTATTTCGAAAACCCTTGAAGGAACCTTCATGACCGAAGCAAATCCTATCCTTATCTGATGAAGATCGCGGTAATCCTGGGAACCCGCCCGGAAATAATCAAGATGTCCCCCATCATCCGGAACCTCACAAAAAGGGGGAATGAGTTTTTCATTTTACACACCGGCCAACACTATTCCTACGAGATGGATAAGTCCTTTTTCGATACCCTGGAGCTGCCGGATCCGCGCTACAACCTCGATGCAGGCTCCGGGAGCCACGCGGAACAGACTGGAAAGATAATGCTGGGCATAGAAACCGTCCTCCAGAAAGAAAAAACCGACGTCATCCTTGTCCAGGGGGACACCAACACGGTTCTTGCCGGAGCTCTAGCCGCAGCAAAACTCCACGTGAAGGTCGGCCACGTCGAAGCCGGGCTGCGAAGCTTTGACAGGAGAATGCCCGAAGAGGTAAACCGCGTGGTTGCTGATCATATCTCAGATTACCTTTTTGCACCAACAGAAATCGCACGTGCGAACCTCTTGCACGAGGGATTAGATAAAAAGAAAATCTTTGTCACGGGAAATACCATCGTCGACGCCGTTTTCCAGAATCTGGAAATCGCACAGAAACGGGGGGACATCCTCTTAAAACTCGGGCTTTCACACGGAAAGTACTTCCTTGTCACCGCACACCGGGCGGAAAATGTGGACGAGGAATCGCGGCTGAAAAAGATTATCGCCGGTCTGATGGCCATCGGGAAAAAACACGCACTGCCGGTGATTTTTCCCGTTCACCCACGGACAGAAAAAAAGCTCCGGGAGTTCGGCATCCCGCCGACCGGAATTACCTTCATCCCACCGAAGAACTTCCTTGAATTTCTCCAGCTCGAGGCACACGCAAAACTGGTCCTGACCGATTCGGGTGGTGTCCAGGAGGAGACCTGCATCCTCGGCGTTCCATGCGTAACCCTTCGCGACAACACTGAACGACCGGAGACGGTCGATGTTGGGGCGAATATACTCTCGGGGGTAGAACCCGACGCGATCCTCAAAGCCGCTGATGCCATGCTTGGGGTGCCGCGGGACTGGAAAAACCCGTTCGGTGATGGTACGGCCTCGGAAAAGATCGTCAGTATCTTGAGTGAAAATGCATAAGCTGTTCTTGCCGATACAGTCTCTCTCTCCCTGTACGCTTCAGCGGCATCGGATCGTAAGTTCCGCGCAGAAAGATCGTGAGTGATATACCGCGGAAAAAGTGGATGATTATCTCTCTGCCGCGAGAGAAAGATAACCGCTTTTATGCCTGGCGAAAGTCTTCTCTTTCATCTTTTGATATCCATAGGTTGACATCTCGCAAAGCGGTTAAGCAGATGAGGTAGTAAGGGCCATTGTGCGTCTGAAAAATTTTCCTGAATGCTCTACCTTTTTTAGTACTGTCTATCCCGGATGGCAAAATTCTTGACCGGAGCCGACTGACAAACTAAATAGAATCTTTACAAAACAGGTATGAGTGCACATGGCCAAGAAACGAGACGATCCAAAAAAATCCAAAAAATCACATGACATAAGGGAATGCAACCTTGATGGAGTGTTCATTTCTCCACTCCATTCGATGAGGGACTTCACAGCCGGCAATATAAAAAGCGTGCTTGTCAACAGCAGGTACGCGCAACTCCTCCTTTCCCTGACCGTTGCCGGACTATTCCTGCGATTTTTTAACCTTGGCTTCAACTCGATCTGGCTTGACGAAGCTGTGACTTATAACGCCTCTCTTGGAACATTCTCGGGGATCTGGCAGACCATGGCTGCGGGAGATTTCAATCCCCCCCTTTTCTACTGGATCGAGCACGTCATGCTCATGGTGGGGAATAATGAAGTAATCCTACGGTTTGTACCCGCACTCTTTGGGATCCTGACAATTCCGGTGATGTACTTCGCAGGAAAGGAATTTATGGACAGGAACGTCGGTATAATTGCGGCGGCTGCTGCGGCGTTCTCCCCGTTCCTGATATTCTACTCCCAGGAAGCACGGGCCTATTCGATGGCGCTCTTTTTTATCGCGTTTGCAATGGTGTTCTATCTCAAAGCCCTGAAAGAAAATGATATCAAAAACTGGGCACTGTTTGGCGTCCTGTCAGCGTTTGCCTTCTGGTCCCATTTTTACGTGTTTGTCCTGATCGCATCGCTGGTCGTCTATGCCCTCGCTCTGCAGGCACAGAACATAAGGGAGAACATCAAAAATATCGGGACGATACTCCTCGCGGTTGTCTTGTTCTCCCTCGCAAGCCTTCCGCTTATATTGGTCACCATCCAGCTCTTCTTCACGAGGACCGCCGCCCCCCCGACCTTCGGGCTCCAGGGATTTAATATCATTTACCAGATCCTCGTTCTTATCTCAGGCGCCAGCGAGATCCTGCTGGTCCTGTTCGCCACCTTGTTCATCGTGGGCATTGTCCAGGCGTATCTCACCGATAAAAAACAAGGGCTGCTCCTTGTATCGATTCTCCTTCTCACGTTTATCATAACGTATGTAATGTCATACAAAATGCCAATGGAACCCAGGCACCTCATATTTGTAATAGTGCCGGTGTATCTCGGTGTGGCCTCGTCGTATGGAATGTTTTACCGTTTGTGGAACACCCGGGGGATCGTGTATCTGTTGATGGCCGTCCTCGTCCTCGTCAACTTGCCTATGCTTGCAAGCTACTACACGGGGTATTCCAAGGATGACTGGCGGGGATTCTCGGGGCAGATATCAAACCTCACCCAGCCGGGTGACAAGGTCGTTCTTGTGCCAGGTTATATTTCCCTCCCCTTTGATTATTATTACTCGAATGCGACGGACAGGACCCTTGAGTATCAGGCCACTACCGTAAAGGATCTCCAGATGATAAGCGCAGCACGGGGTAACAGTACGATGTTTTACATCGTCACGAGCGACATCTTCGCGGTCAACCCGAATGGCGACGAAGTAGCATGGTTGCAGAACCAGACGAAATCTGCTGGCAGGGACGGGGGGATCGTCCTCTTTGTATCCCGATAGATCTCTCTTTTGAGGCTTCGCCATTGCCTTCGGCTTAATTTTTGTCGGCCTCTAAATCGAGGGTTGCCTGGGGTTCAAGCAATTTTATTGATATACAAGCATGCTTTTTTACGTGGCCACCAGAAATGTGACAATACAAAGGATTTGTAACAGTTTTCCTGGTTTTTATTACCTTATCTCCATTCCTCGTGGAGGTACCTGGTTCGGAATATCTTTGAGAGGAGAACAATATTATTCCTGATCTCCTTGGTCACCTTGATCTTGGAGACCCCATATTTTCGTCTCATGAGAGGAACCGGGATCTCAACGATACTCTTCCCCGCGATGATGAACTTGGAGATGATCTCCGCGTTGATCTCAAAATTGCCGCTTGATATGGTGATATCGTCCAGAGCACTTTTCCGGTAGAGTCGGAAGATGGGGCTTACGCTCGTGATCTTCTCTCCGAGAAGGAGCCGGTACAGGAAGTTCACGGATTTGCTAAGGAAGAGCCGGAAGGGAGTGACCTCCTCCATCAACCCATCACCAAGGTATGGCGATCCCGAAATCAGGTCGGCCCCCGTCACCCGAAATTTTTCGACGAGCTGTTCCACGTCTTGGGGCCGGAAGGTCAGGTCTGAGTCCATAGTGACGACAAGTTCGGATGTGCATGCCGAGAGCCCGGTCCTGATTGCGTTTCCCATCCCCCTGTTGATCCCGTGTTCGAGGACTTTTATGTCCTGCCGCATCGCAGCGATCCTGTGGAGTTGGGCAATGGTATCATCCCGGCTCCCGTCGTCGACAAGGATGAATTCGAACGTCTCTCCGGTCTTTTTTGCGATCGCATCGATTACCGGGAAGAGATCCGTCCCATAGTGCCTGACATTCTCTGCCTCATTGAAGAGTGGGATGATGATGGAGATCATGGAGGGGCCTCGCTGAGCTGATCAAGTGAGAATTTAGAGAATACAAACCCGAGGACAAGGGCATAATACATCGAGAGAATCCGGTCGGTCAGGACGATCGACATCGCGCTGACCGGGGCGATGCCGGCCTGCTGGAGCAGGAGGCTCAGCGATCCCTCGGTTATTCCGATCCCAAGTGGTATCTGCGAGATGAGCCCCGCGATGATTGCGAGACTGAAGAAGATGGAGACCTGGAGGGGGTTGAGAGTGTAACCGAACGCGAGAGCAACGACCCATAACCGGGCAAATTCAAAGATGAGCGAGATGAGGGTGATGGCAAATACTGCTGATATGTTCGAAAAGGGGATTTTCCGGATCCGGAAACTAACCTCAGGGATCTTGACCCGGGGAAGCCTGACAACAATCCTCTCGATGAAACCTAAGAAGAACTCGGATTTAAAGTAGAAGAGGGAGAGGAGAATGAGGATGAGGGCGCTCAGCTCAAGAACAATAACCGTGATCCCCCGAAGATCGATGAAGACAATGGCCGCGGCCGTCAGAAAAAGGATCAGGAGCTCGAAGAAGCGCTCGTAGAAGAGCATCGAGACACCGTCAAAGAAGTTCATAAGATAGCGCTTCTGCATGAAGTACGCCTTGAAGAGATCGCCGATCTTCCCGGGGGTGATGTTGGCAAAATAGAAGCTTGAGACAGTGACGATCGAGGCGTCCCTGAGGCTGAGGGGGCAGTCATAGTGCCTGCTTAAGTAGCTCCACCGGTAGATCTTGGTCAGGATATTCAGGTTCGAGAGGATGAATGCGAGGACCAGGAGGGGGATGCTGACCGCAAAAAACATCCTGTAGTTCTCGATGATACCCGACGTGTCGATGATATAGACGAGGAGAAGGAGACCGAAGAGAAGTAGGATGAACTGGAAAATCCGCTTGGTTCCTTGTGAGATCTCCATGCATCACCTGTGGCTGTATTAGTAGTTGTACGGTTTTACATAAAATTATCTTCATACTCTGGTGGCTTTCTCGTTCGCCCATCTCTTTGTCGCTGGTTTTTTGTAGCCGCAGGGAATATCGAGCGATTGTCCGCAGGCCCCGGATCTTCCACCCTGGATTTAAACGACTTTCTTATACCGAAGGTTTATCCGGCTCCATCTTCCCTGCCCGGATCATGCATCACCCTACCCTCCAGAAACTACATACGCACGAAGACAGAACCTGATCCTGTATGTCCAATCTCACCGTCGCAATTCTCGCCCCTCCCGATTATGCCAAAGATCTGGGAAAGAAGGGTACAGCAAGCGATATAACCTTTTATAACCTAAAAAAGGGTGACGCAACCGTCACGTTAATTGAACCAACGCGGTATCCGGAGAAACTATCCTCCCTGTTTTATGCAGTATCGCTTGCGGATCGTATTGTCCTGGTGGTTGATGAAATCAACGCTACATTCGGTGAATGTGTGCTGATGCTCCAGTGCTCCGGCAAATCCACGGGTTATCTCATCTTGAAAAATTATACCACGCCGGATCAGATCGCCCCGCTTATCAAGGGCACGGTTCTGGAACACTACGAAGTAATTGAGGAGGACATCGTTGGCCTTCGCGAGAAATTGCTCGACATTTCCATAAAACAGACCGCTCACCAGAAATCACACGATACCGGAGGAAAAGGGGCCGTTCCGGTTGATGCGCATTTCAATGTAAAAGGTGTCGGTGTTGTTGTACTTGGCAGTGTTGCACAGGGAAGTATAAAAAAACATGATATTCTCAAAGTCCTTCCGACTGAAAAAACTGCCCAGATCCGCTCTATCCAGAAACATGATGATGATGCAGAGAGTGCCATAACCGGTGATCGGGTTGGACTCGCCCTGAAAAATATTGAACCAGAAGATCTGGATCGAGGCTTTGTCCTGACCAATGATCCATCGATAAAACACGCAACCACAATTTCAGGAAAAGCCCAGCTCGTGAAATACTGGCCTGCCCCGCTCAAGGAGGGTATGATATTGTACGCCGGCCACTGGATGCAGTTCCTCCCTACACGTCTGGAGAAAATCATAGTTGACGGTGACTGGAGGATGCCGACCATTACCCTGACTATGGAAAAAGCGCTTGTTTATCCACCCGGTGCACGGGTAGTGCTTCATTATCTCGAAGGCGGCAAGCTTCGGGTAGTGGGAGCCCTCACCCTACAATAACGTTCATCACCCTACTTTTTCGTGCGTTTTTTTTCGTGATTCTCATCACACCTGCCCCATGATCTTATCTTTCTGAACGATCATCACTATTCTGAGTAACAATGTTTGAGAATCTCATAGGATGGATTGTACTGGGTGTCATAGCCCTTGTCATTGTAGGACTGATCCTCTGGGCGATCGGTATCTATAACCGGTTCTTCAGCCTGAAAAATTCGTCCGAGGCAACGCTTGGACAGATCCGCGTGGCCATGAAGAAACGGCTGGACATGATCGAACAACTCCTTGGATCAGTGAAGAGTTACGCCAAGTTCGAAAAAGAGACCCTGGAAAAAGTCACTGCCATGCGGGCAAGTGTCGCCACCGCAGGGCCCGGTGATTTAAACAAAGTCGAAGCAGAATCTCGTTCGATATTCGGCCGCCTGCTTGCAGTAGCAGAAAATTATCCTGACCTGAAAACATCTGCTACCGTAATGAGCATGATGGACTCCATCAAAGGACTGGAGGATGAAATCGCCCGGCAGCGCTATACATACAACAACATCTCGCAGGAGTTCAATACGATGATGGACACGATCCCATCAAAATTCATCGGACGTCTGGTTGGGCTTATCAGGCTTGAGTACCTGCAGTTCGAAGAAGCGATTAAGACACCTCCGAAGATTGAGTTCTGATAGGAAATTGCCATGGGTGAAACGAAAAAACTGGTGATACTTGTTATCGCATGTCTGATCATCGGTGTTATCGGTATTGTACTTGTTACATTACTTCCCCCGCGTTTTGAAGGTGATCTCACAGTCACGTCGTATGAGGCGACCCTGTATAATAACGGGACACTCACTGAGCAGTATACCTACGATGTGAAAACGTCCGGTGAGTATCACATGCTGTACCGTTCGTGGGAAGAGCCGCTTCTTTTTACCACACCAGCCCAGCCATCCGTTATGATGGTTTCTGCAACACCACCGTCAGGAACGATTGCGTACGCCAAAGATAATTCGGGCGATGTAGCTGTGTATGGTGATTCCTCAGCTGCTTCCTACAAATCAACCATTGGCCAATCAGCCCAGAATGATGAAGTAGGGATCTACAATCCCGGCTCCTTTCCTGCAGGGCAATACACGGTGGATTATACCTACGTCCTTTATCCCCCGATTGAGTACGACACTGGTGTGACCCATCTCAACCTGAAGTTCGCCGGGCAATCCCACATCCCGTACCATGACATTACAATCACTATTCCTTCAGATGGCATTCAACAGGTATTTGCCTATCCTCCAACGCTGAGCATGGTTCTGTCGGGAAATACGTATACCTTCAGCGGTAGCGCAGCGGCAGATGAAAATATTGCCATCGAGATGCTGGGTGGATCAACGGCATTCAGCCAGGTCCCGGGGTTCAGGACTCAGGTTACCGGTCTCGCAGGACAAACCACCTCAGGAAGTTTCTGGTATAATGCAATCTACACGCTCTCGTACCTGCTGAACTACCTGGCAAAATCAGCCGTCATTATCGTGCCCCTCTTGTTCGTTTTGATTTACCGCTGGTACGGCAGGGAAAAGATGTTTACGGTACCCGAATACCTGAGCACTGTCCCAAATCCGGCGCTCAAACCCTGGCAGGTCAACCTGCTGTTCAAGGATGATGCACTGAAGTTCGATGCGAGTGGGTATCATGCAACGCTTCTCGATCTCCACCGGAGAAAATTCATAACGATAACCTCGAAGCAGGAAGGAAAAGTCAAAGATTTCGAGATCCGTATCCTGAAAACCACCTCCGATGACCCGTACGAGCAGAGAGTCCTCAATGTTCTTGGACAAATTGCTGAGAATGGCGTCCTCGATGCGAGTCATATTGAGAAGCTTGCACAAGAAGCAAGGACAAATATTGCATCAGAAGAGATCGCGCTCCGCTACCAGAGGATACTGACCGATGTGACCAGGAGGGCAGATCCATCACTTGCCAATCAGTATATCGTGGATGGAAGAGATCATATCGTTCCGCTCCTGCTTGTCAGCATCACCGTGTTTGCTGTCACGCTCATAGTTGCATTCCTGGAACCCATGCAGTCATACATCCTTATCCCGGCCACGGCATTATGGGGAGTCGTCATTGTGCAGGCAGTGATCGCAATCGCGATGCCATCAACCCTGTTCGGTCACTGGAAAGGTGACAAATACAAAGAGAAGCTCGAATGGGACGCATTTGCCCACTTCCTCTCGGATCTCGCACTGATACGGAAATATGCCCCGGAAGATCTCTCAATGTGGGGAGAATGGCTGGTCTACGGGACCGCCCTAGGCGTTGGTGACAAGGTCGAGAGCGCAATGGCAGCACTCAACATCAATGTTGCTGAGACGGGAGTCCCTGCAGGTGCAGTGGGAATAGGGTATGCCTTTACTCCCCTCCTTTTCTTCTCCCCGCCCGTCCGCGGTGGTTCGGGTGGTTTCGGTGGAGGATTCGGCGGCGGAGGAGGGTTTGGCGGAGGTGGAGGTTTTGGTGGTGGTGGTGCCGGGGGACGATAACCCTCATGCCACCAACCCTGTGAAAATTTTTATTCCGGATGGAAAGTCCGTGTCTTACCTCACAAAAATCCAAATCCCGTTCAGGGTACACTCATATAAGATATAAATCCGCAAAAACCATATGAATACAAAAAAGGGAATCTGATTATATGCAATATACGGAAGGGCAGCTTGGCAGGGTCTTTGTCGTGCGGATCGATGATGGTGAAGATATGCTTGTCTCGCTGCACCAGTTCATCTTTGACAAAAGTATCCATGCCGGTTCGATTCTTTTCCTTGGCGCCCTGATGAACGGAAGAATGGTGACTGGACCAGAAGAGCCGGTAATACCCCCGACCCCACATTTCGTTATGTTTGAAGGGGGTTGGGAAGTCTTTGGTCTGGGAACCATCTGCATGGGAGATAGCGGCCCGCACATCCACTATCACGCCTCAGTGGGTCGTTCCGGTCATGCCCTCACCGGCTGTCTCAGGGAAAAAGCCACGACATACCTTATTGTTGAAGCAGTTATTTTGGAATTCACCGGTCTTTCCGCCCGGCGGGAATTTGATAAAAAATTGCAGGTTCATCTACCGGTACTGGGTACAGAAGAAAATTCAGTTCCTACGGATAAAATTGAACGAGAAGAACCAACGAAAAAAATGGAAGAATCATCCGATGATGAAAAAACAGATCAGGAGGATGATCTGCCGGGAGGACTTGCAGAAATCATCCGTGACCTGACCCGTCGCCAGCCACCATGAAGATCCTTTTTGCCCTTCTGAATATACACAAACTTCTTTTCCCCTCCCTATGATACACCAGCCTGTGTTTCTCCCTCTGATCGATCATGAAAGAAATAAGCTCGGTATCCGGCAATTTGACATTATCCTGGTGACAGGAGATGCATATGTTGATCATCCTTCTTTTGGGACTGCATTGATAGGCAGGGTCCTGTGGGATGCCGGCTTTACCGTTGGAATTATTGCCCAACCGGACTGGACAAATGCTGCTGATTTTACCGTGTTTGGAAAACCGCGGCTGTTCTTTGGCATTTCATCCGGGAACGTCGACTCGATGGTGAATAATCTCACTCCCAACCTTAAACGACGGAGTGATGATGTCTATTCACCCGGAGGGATTCCCAAAAGACCTGACCGGGCAACCCTCGTTTATACCAACCGGATACATGAACTGTTTCCTGATACGCCGATTGTCTTGGGGGGTATCGAGGCAAGCCTGCGCAGGTTTGCCCATTATGATTACTGGCAGGATCGCGTGCGCCAGGCGATCCTTGCTGATGCCCCGGCAGATCTTCTTGTGTTCGGTATGGGAGAACGGCAAGTGGTGGAGATTGCAAAGCGGCTTGCATCCGGAGAAACCGTTGCATCAATTCGGGATATCCGGGGAACTGCATATACCGTGGAACTTGCAAAATGGCGTAATAATCGACCGGAGGGGATCATTGAACTCCCCGGGTTCAGTGAGGTATCACAGGACAAAATTTCGTATGCCCGTGCTTTTGCGATGCATTACCATGAGCAGGATCCAGTCCGTGGCAGGACAATTGCGCAACCGCACCCAAAAACGGTGGTAATCCAGAATCCCCCGGCATTGCCCTTGTCGACTGAAGAGCTTGATCATATCTATGACCTGCCTTTCTCTCGCCGTTCACACCCATCATATACACAAAAAATCCCTGCGCTTGAACCGGTACAATTCTCAGTGACGAGCCACCGCGGCTGTTTCGGCTCCTGCTCGTTTTGTGCCTTAACCCATCACCAGGGCAGGATCATCCAGAGCCGGAGCATGGCATCGATCATCCGCGAAGTCACGCGAATGACTAAGATGCCGGAATTCAAAGGCATTGTGCAGGATGTCGGGGGTCCGACAGCGAATATGTACTGCCTTTCATGTGATCTCTGGGAAAAATTCGGGGCCTGTCAGGAAAAACGATGCAGCCCGTCTTGTAAACACCTGAACACGAGTCATCGGTGTCAGTGTGAACTTCTCAAAAAACTCCGAGAAATTCCGGGTGTGAAAAAAGTCTTCATCGGTTCTGGCATACGCTATGATCTTGTGCTCGCGGATGATTCCGGTTACCTTGAAATGATCTGCGCTCATCACATCTCCGGACATCTCAAGGTCGCACCGGAACATGTGACAAAAAGAGTCACGGACGCCATGAACAAACCCGATCGTGAAATTTTTGATCGTTTCTGTCATCGGTTCGAAACAGAGCAGCATGGCAAAATGAAACGGCAATACATCCTCCCGTACTTCATGTCGGGACATCCCGGCTGTTCTATCAGTGATATGGTCAATCTTGCGATCTATATCCGTGATCACCAGCTCTATACTGAGCAGGTGCAGGACTTTACACCGACACCAATGAGTGTTTCGACATGTATGTACTATACCGGTCTCAATCCATTCACACTCGAGCCGGTTCATGTACCGAAGGGGCATGAAAAGAAGATTCAGCGTGCACTGATGCAGTACCGTGAATCACAAAACAGGGAATTAGTTATTGAGGGTCTTACCGCTGCAGGAAGAACCGATCTCATCGGCACCGGCAGGCAGTTCCTGGTATCTTCCCATGGCAGTGGGTTTCTCCAATACGCGATAAAACATGATGGAACTAAAAAATAACGTTATCTAAAAACATACGGTCTTTTAAAAAAATCATGTCCTTCCATAATCATCATTGAACCTGACGATATCATCCTCTTCGAGATATTCCCCAAGTTGTACTTCAATGACTTCAAGAGGTATAATGCCGGAATTCTTTAACCGGTGCTTCATACCGCTGCGGACAAATGTGCTTTCACCTTGCCTGAGTAACTTGTTTTCCCCGTTAAGTTCGATTTCTGCTGTCCCGCTTACCACGACCCAGTGTTCACTCCGGTGATGGTGCAGCTGAAGCGAGAGTTTCTGGCCTGGTTTGACGCTGACGCGTTTTATTTTATAAATTTCAGTCTCTTCAAGGACCGTGTAAGATCCCCACGGGCGGTGCACCTGACGATGGAATTTAGTGACCGAATCATTGCGATCATTATACCTTGTTACCAGCTGTTTTACCTGCTCTGTATGTTGGTTATCACAGATAAGGAGTGCATCATCAGTATCAACGACAATCAGGTTATTAACGCCAATCAGTCCTACATGTTTACCCGGTGCATGTACAAAGTTATTTCCCGCAGAAATATACTCTGCATTACCAACATTTCCCTCACTATCATGCGGTTCAACATCGTACAAGGCTTTGAAAGTTCCAAGGTCACTCCATTCAGTTTCAAGAGTTACAACTGCAACCCTTTTTGAGTGTTCCAGCAACCCATAATCAATGGAGATGGGTTTAAGTTTCCTATAATCTGCAACGCATCCATCATCGAATGTATCGGACAGTTCCGGGCAAAATTTCTTTAGTTCCTCAAAAAAGCAGTCGGTAGAGAGGAGGAAAATCCCGCTGTTCCAGAGATATCCATTCCGGACATATTCTTGTGCTGTTTTTTCATCCGGCTTCTCTTTGAATACGTCAACAACCGACCCACCGGATAACATTTTTCCCGGTTTAATATATCCGTAACCCGTGTGGGGGGTTGTTGGGCTGATACCGAACGTGACAAGATTTTTTCCGGCCAGTGGTTCTGCAGCGCGGATCTGGTCCAGCGCTGTATCTCCCAAAAGGTGATCACTGGAGAATACAACCGCGGTGGCAGAAGAAAAAATTGTCCGGATACGCTGCATCGCCCAGGTGATGGCAGGCAACGTGTTCTTTCCTTCAGGCTCTGCAAGAAGATGATCATCAGAAATGGTGTAACCCATCTCCTCAATCTGGTCACGGGCGAGGTACTGGTGTATTTCATTGGTAACGACAAAAATCCCGTCAGGATCCGAAAGCCGTGTTGCCCGTTCGTATGTCTTTTGAAATAGTGAATGACCATCGAGCTGGATGAACTGTTTGGGATAATACTCGCGGGAGAGCGGCCATAGTCTCGTCCCGATACCCCCGGCAAGAATGATGGATTTCATGATCTCACGTATACCTGAACGGGTGTGCAGGAACACCAGCATTCAAATATGTATCACACTATTCTGTCCGGAGTCACCATTTATAGGATTCGATCCTGTATGTTTAAATAAAAAAATAAAAAAGACAAGGGGTCAATCTAAACCTTTGATTGAATTATTTTTTCTTTTTTGATACAGCAGGTTTTCGTTTTGATCTCGACAAGTTCATATTTTTTGATTCACAAGGAATGCACCGGTCCATCTTCTCGTCGAAAATACGGTAGGAGTTTGCGAGCACCGATGAGTTAGAGATCATTCCGGCAAGCAGTATCACCTCAAGGATCTCTTCCCTGCTCGCGCCCATTTTGAGAGCTGCCTGCATGTGATAACCGGTACAGTGCGGGCATTTGAGTGCCGCTCCCACGGCAAGGCTGATGAGTTCCACATACTTTGGATCGAGGGGGCTCGTCTGAGCAACAGTGCCCTTGTACAGAAGATGGGAGATAAGTACCTCCGGGCGTTCCCCCATCCGTTTAAAGATAAGTGGTACACGCCCATACTCCTCTTCAATCTCCCGCATCCACTCATCAGCAGTGACATCTGCTCCACGCGCTACAATCTGTGCAAGACGCTCTTCAAATTGCTCTTTGGTTGTTTTCTCCATTATATCACCGTATTCGTTTCTGAGAATGGCAGGATTTTTACAAGGATGTAATCCCGCATCCGTGAAGGAACAATTTCGGAAATATCACCAAGCTTTATTCCGTCCTCGATCTCAAGCTGCCTTAGATCTCTGGCAAACGTATCGTAGGGCAGCTTAACCCGGAGCCCGGCCATCTGCACCGTGAGAGGAGTCGGCGAGGTTACAGCATGGATGGCCGGCACCTTTTCTTTAATCAGACCCATAAGTCTCGCAGGAGATACAGAGAGGGGATCTTTCTGGATTTCTTCACGCTTTTTTTCAAGAACCCGTGTGATCTCGTCAACGATCTCATCAAGCTTACCAATTTCATCGGCCTCTTTCGTCCGGCGCATGAACCTGCCGACATTGCCGACATATCCGTCGACTGGTGGATCAATAATCTTTTTTAAGGTTTCTTTGTCCGGACCCCCGCAGAGCACGATAGGCACCTCAATCCCTCTCCGGAGAGTGGGCATTTTGTATTCAATGCAGGTTTCAAAATTACCCATAAGATATACTGCAATATCGTGTTCGTTGATGACATCCCGTTCCTCATCATTTAAACCGGCGATCCTTTTTCCCGGGCCGCGTGCGAGGCTGACCATGTTGCTCTTGGCCCCGATCCGCCGCACATATTCCGCGATATCACATGATGGGTGTGGCAGATGGTGGATCTCAAGACTCATACTGACGATTGCAATCTCTGTGCCGACAAGTGGCGTATCGGTCACCTCCCCAAAAAGCGGCTTTGAGATCTGGCGGATAAGTTCGATATCGTCACGGGGAACAAAGCACTGGAGCACGACTTCTGCAGCGATTACGTGTTTTTGGATAATATACCCACCAAGATCCTCGATGAGATCGGTGACAATATCATGCTGGTAGATACCTCCCTTGTAGGTTATCGGGACAAGAGTCATGGCATCTCCCCCATAAGCGCAAATTTTTCCCTGACAATCTCATCGATATTCTCAGGAAGGGTGTTTTCACTCGCAACAAATGAGAATTTTTCTTTACTGAATTTCTCGCTCCTCAGGCGGAATCCTTCCGGTGCAATACACCTGAATGCATAGATGAGATCCTTGTAGAGCGATTCGCTCGGATCGGCGACAATAATCTCTTCAATCTCTTTTAGTTCTGCCCTGACATCATACAGGATTACCGTGAATCGGTCTGGCTGTTCCACATGATCTTTGCCGAATTTCTGCCAGAAAATCTTCAGCATGGGTGCAAGGTATGTTTCATCTGAAATAACGAGGGTGATCTTGCCCTCGAGAGGATTCACATTGGCAAAATCCCCTACACGGACGCGTGTAGTGATCTTTTTCAATATACCTACGGCAACAAAGATCGGAACCTTCGGATCGATGGAGATATGAATCTTATGGATAACTCTCAGGAGATTATGGTCCAGCAGGACGTCATTGGTGATCTGCCTGTAATACTCAGCGCCCAACGGCTCCGGGCACTCCACTTCAAAGTACTCAATGGCAAGCATCTAATCGTCCTTTATAAATCCTGATACAAGCAGCGCCGACCCTACAGCACCAATGTACTGTGAATAGGGTGGTACGATGATCTTTGTCTGGAGCAGTTCACCCATCGCAAACACAAGACCCTCGATAAGTGACGTGCCCCCCACCATGATCACCGGCTCTTTGATATCAACTTCCTGCAGCTGTTGTTCAAAAACCTGTTCGGCTACACTGTGACACGCGGCGGCAGCCACATCTTCACGGGAACTGCCCGCTGCGAGTGCATTGACCAGGCTCTGCGTCCCAAAAACAATACAGTAACTGTTCATAGGTACACGCCCGCCGAACCCTTTCATGGAAAGCGGGCCAAGCTCCGTGATATCTACGCCGAGCCGCTTTGCCGTCATCTCAAGGAACCTGCCGCTTGCACCGGCGCAGATACCTCCCATCGTGAACACACCCGGGATCCCGTCCATCACCGTGATCGCCTTATTATCCATCCCGCCTATATCGATAACAGTTGCGGGCCCATGCTGCCGGTTGGCTAGATATACAGCTCCCTTCGAGTTTACCGTCAATTCTTCCTGGATGAGGTCAGCACGGATCTCTTTGCCTACAAGGAATCGGCCGTATCCGGTAGTTCCGACTGCCTGTACCTCATCCCGAGTGATTCCTGCTTCTAAGAGGGCATGGGCAATTACTTCCTGTGCGCTTTTTAAAACTTCGGTGGTCGGCTGCCACCCCTTTCCGATAATCCTGTTGTCCTTCATCACAACCGCTTTTGTGGTTGCGGAACCTGAGTCAACTCCCATTGTTATGCCCTGCTGCGTTTCCCGGGCGAGCAGAGCTCGACGCCGGGCAATAGTTGTGAGTGCCTCCATACGGGTGAGGAGTGTCCCCGAAGTTGTGCGTTCAGTAAATGAGTAGCTGACTACCGGCAGTTTTGAATGCTCATTGATATACCGCCGGAGTTCATTACGAACGATTGCTGCCTCTGCACACCGGAAACAAGTGGCGATGAAGACCGCGTCAGCCTCCACCCGCCCCTCTACGAGTGCCATAGCTCTGGCAATGGTGAGTTTTAAGTCAGGGCTCTTGACATCCAACCCGAACGCATCAAAATCGCGACGAATGTCTTTTAAGGCGACATCCGGGTAAAAAATCTCGCCACCTACTTCTCGTGCCGCGGTATCGATTTCGTGCTGGATACCAGAATATTCCGGCCCACAGGAGAGCTGAGCAATGCGTACAGGAGAGGTCATCTCGTCCCTCCCAGCTCCGTGAGGAAACGTTTGATCGCAGCAACGAATCTCACACCCTCCTCCTCATTCTTCGGGTAGTTCAGCTCGAGTTTGGGGATCTCTTTCTGGTGAATGAGGAACTTAACCAGCTCATTGGTGCGGGCGCATCCCATGCACCCAAACGCGAGGTCAGCATCGTTGATGATAATCGCAGCCTCACAATCCCCAATCATCGGTCCATACAATGACATGCGGCCCCGGACACCGGAAGGCACTTCGACGGCAGCCCATCTCAATCCTTTTTTAGGCTCCTCTGGAGTGATCTGGAGTGGGGGGGATTCAAGTCCTGCAGTCTGGATGCGTTCACGGATGGCTGTGGCAGACGAGAGAGGCGTATGCCCGAAGCGTGCTACCATATCTGAGAGGATCAGGCTCGTTGCGGGATAAATGAATACTTTTGCCATGTCAGGACTCCTGTGCGTCGATCAGTATCTTAAGTTTATAGATATCGAGTAATGGATGTTCCAGCGGATTTTCCGGGAGAGGAATGGTCTTCTCATCGCGTTTTTTGAGTTCTTTTAGCCCGTGTGAAACATAGGGGATGAGCGTCATCTCGTGCTCCATGCCATTGTATCCGGGTCGTGCACCGCCAAGATTCGCCCGGCAGCGGCGGGCATCACCGGGAGGGAAGCCCCGGTCTTTTACAAAGATATTATCGGGATCCATTTTCCGCAATTCCGTGATGATACGGTCGACTTCTTCTTCATTGCCATTGATGACAATACCAAAACAGGTCTCCTTTATCATAACCCCTTGTGAGATCTCGTAGCCACGGAGTGCAAGGTCAGCCGGAGTAACGTCGAACGACTCCACTACGACGTATTTAGTTACGGTACCTACATGTGTCGGAGTATATTCGGTCACCGCTTTACCTCCCTGATATACACATTCTCCTTCTCCTTTACTTTTTTCAGTTTTTCCGTATCGATAACACACCCAAGAATATTGGTACCTTCAAATGGTTCGGATGTGGGACCGAACTCTTTATTTGCCGACAGGCGCACACCTACAAATCCGGAAGCCTTGCGGGAATCATTGGTGATGGCAAGTGCGGCTGCAGGAACCTCCTCCTTGGGTATATTCTCAGGATTGATCTTTATCCCGGACGGGACGGCTGACCTGAACAGGACTACGTCATCGAATTTAAAAAAAACCGGTATCATCCCGGTATCGTGTTGCTTAAGTCCTGTAATCCGGCGGAATATATCGCAGCTGACTGGTGCTTTTTCGTCATCCAGCACAATATCTATCACTTTTTCCAGAGGGGCTGTCGTTACCGTAACCATCCGCTCTTTTAAGACATCCAGGGTATTGCCCGGATCCTGCGAAACGACAATCCGCTCTCCCTCCTCCTTATCGATGTTAAGTGAAATTTTCTCTGCTGCGGTGATCTCCTTTGCCTTTGTGAGGAGGAGTCCGAGAAGGTCAATTCGTTGTGGCAGAACACTGATGGTGAGAATATCCCGCTCTTTAGCAAGTTTTACCAGCTCTATGCCATGAACAACCTGGCCAACAACATCGTGAACGGGACTGCTGGGAACATCATCCCGGTAAATATAGACACCTCCAGCCAGTTGCCCCGTAGTTCGCACGGTAACGGTCCCCTCCCTGCGCGGGTGCCGGTATTCTGTATCAATATCTGTAGTACCGGAGAGATGTGTATCGAGGATGTGTGTGCTTGTTGCCCGCCCGACAATAAACTTCCCGGACCTGAGTGCAAGGAGCATATGCTCCACACTGCCAGCCGCCTCAGTGGTAATCTTGCCGGGTGTGTATCCCTGAGCCATGATTTTAACATGGGTGACGATTTGCATCCCGTCTTCTAGATCAAGGCTCATGTCAGTTGTGGTGAAGGAACGGCTCGTGTCCGCCCAGCTTATGATTGGTTCAATGCCCGTGATGCGGTCTCCTGTTGCCCAACGTTCGAGCACTGCCTTACCGCTTACGACTTTTGCAAAGACCCCGCCACCTTCGTCCGCCCCGTGATCTGCAGAATGACGGGTTTTGGAAAAAATCAGGTAGGACCGCGCCGGCTCATAGCCTCCACAACCAAGGATCACATCCCCCCGTTCGTAGACGTGAGGTTTGCGCAGCGGATGAATTGGAGAGGGAAAAGGTCCGAATGCTGTCGCGTAACGATCCCCCCAGTGAAGGGTGAGTTTTTGCACAATTTCCGGGGATTTGAGGAAATCATCATTTCGCCCGGTAATCTCAATGGTAACCTCCCCCGCGGTGGTACGAATTGCCAGATTACCCGTCTTTGCCTGCTCCTTTGTTGCAGGGCGAATAATCCCCACACTGCAATCAGGTGGATAGTGGGAAAGGATAGAACCGAGTGTACTCCCCTCACCGACTTCCATCCTCTCTCCATCGAGGTGGATGGTAACCATTGCTCTCCTCATGCAGCAGGCTGACTCATGAGCTTGCGCTCTTCTTCGGTGAGGATCGCGAGCACGTCTGCTGTCTTGCCTATTTGCACAATCTTACCGCCACGCATAAGCGCGAGCCGGTCACAGATGTCCCGCACAAATTCCATGTCATGCGAAACGACAATGAAGGTTTCCTCCATCTCTTCGCGTGAGTGCATGATTGAGTGCTTCACATCGATCTTGGTGATGGGATCCATCGTGCCGGTCGGCTCATCAAGAATCACAAGCCGTGGTTCACGGATGAGGACCTGGGCAAGTGCCACACGATGCCGTTCTCCCTCGGAGAGTTGCGCGGGCATCCGTTCAAGGATCTCCCGGCTCTTCTCATCAGAGAACCCCGACATTTTGAGTGTTACGAGCGCCTTTCGCATAGCGAGCTCTTTTGGAAACTCCAGCCCGATTGCATCAGTTAGGTTGTCAAGGACAGTACGGTGGGGAAAAAGGTCATATTCCTGGTGGAGGAGTCCGATATACTCTTTTGCTCTTCCACGCTGATCGATACCTGCTTTTGTCATATCGACCCATTCTTCCCCGATCTTAATATTGATCTCACCGCTGGTGGGTTCGATGATACCGGCAATGATCCGTGAAAGAGTTGTCTTTCCCGCCCCGCTTTTTCCGATGATACCAAAAATCTCTTTGGTGTAGACATCGAAATTGACGCCATTGACCGCTTTTACAACACCCCGGTCAACGGAAATATATCGTTTGGTTAGATCCGAAGCAGCAACGATCTTCTCACCCAACTCGGCCTCTTCATACTTCTCACTGTCGTCATAACCCTTCATGAATTGCTGGATGACGTCTTTTGGCGTTCCTATCGTGGCAATCCCACCGTCTGCCAGGAGGATCGCACGATGCGCCACGTCCTCGATTACCTGGGAGAAGTGGGAGGTGACAACCATTCCCATATTGTTTGTCTTTGCCGCCTCTGAAAGCATTGAATGCACTATCCGTGCAGTACCGGGATCGAGTGTGCCGGTTGGCTCATCGGCAAAGAGCATGAACGGTTCCTTTGCAAGCTGACGGGCGAGGACTACCCTCTGTTTTTCTCCGCCCGAAAGATCACGGGCGATATGCATCATCCTGTGGGATAATCGTACCTCATCGATAAGGTCAGCAGCACGGTTGATGGCCTTTTCCTGTGGGTAATCGATATCATCGAGAGCATGGAGCACATTTTCGATGACCCGGTCATCACCGTACAGTGCGAAGGTACGCTGGAACATGATCGCGGTTCGCCGCATAAGCCGGCGTTTCAGCGTCTCGTTGCTCTCGCTCCAGAGATCCACATCACATGCTGAGAGCATGCCACCGCAATGAGGACATGTTTTTCCCGCGGCGCTCCTGACATCCATGTAATCGCAACCATTGCATGCCGCTACATGGTATATAACCCGCCCGCTTGTCGGGGGCTGCTCCACGCCCCTTATGAGATGCATGAGTACCGTCTTACCTGCGCCACTCCTGCCAATAATTCCCAGGATCTCCCCTTCGGCAATCTCAAAAGAAATGTTCTTGAGTACCCTCGTGCTATCAAAATCCATGCAGAGATTGTCGATCGTGATCAGTGGAGCCTTCATAGTACTCTTATATTAAATGTGATACTTGTGGCATATTACCTTTTATATGATGCATTACAGTCGTCACGATCGAAATGTCCTGTCGATGTGAGCAACTCCTGCACAATAGTAACCACTTCACTCACGTTTTTTACCACATAATCAGCTTCCTTGTAGAGTTCTTCCGGCCGGTCTGCGGCCTGCTGGATAGTAAGTATTGAAATATCGGCATTCTGCATGGCACATAAGTCATTGATCCCATCGCCAACCATCAGCACCTTGTCGTATTCCTGCCGGAGATCGTTGACTATCTGCGCTTTTACCGTGGGGTTGCTACGCCATACACCCGGTCGCGGGGAATCCCCAGGTGGTCTGCCATCCTCTCCAGTTTGGTTACCCGGTCACCGGATGCGATGAAGGTTGGCACTCCCATGCGGTGGAGGGCGGTGATCGCTTCTTTTGCACCGTCGAATGGCCAGCCGCCGGCAGTTATGGCAAATTCAATGCACTTGTCTGCCATGTTGACAATCGCACCGCTGTTCAACGTTACGATTGATTCCGC
>JAPKXT010000137.1 GCA_026394695.1 Methanoregula sp. | reverse complement strand
TGCGGTTGTCCTGGATCCCGTGGGTGTACCCAGTCACCATGGCCCGGATGTCCAGACAGTATTACCTCACATTTCTATCACAACGATGGCAATGATCGTACCAACTACCATGATGCACATGCATGCAATCCAGATTACTACGAAAAAACCGGTCAACCGTGACAGGGTTATTGATCTCATAAAAAACCACCCTCGTCTTGGACTTATCAAAAAGACGCTTGGGATAAAAAGTACTGCCGAACTCAAGGAGTTTGCCATGGACCTCGGGAGGCATCGCTCTGACCTTTGGGAGAACTGCATCTTTGAAGAATCAATTTACGCCAACAATAACGAGCTCTGCTTTTTCCAGGCAATTCACCAGGAGGCTGATGTAGTCGTCGAGAATATTGATGCAATCCGAGCTATGATGGGTCTCGAGACGGATGCGTCAAAATCAATAACTACCACCAACAACGCTCTCGGTTTTTCCCCCATCCAGAATAACTATTAACACCCATTATAACCCATATTTTTTAATGGACGCGTACGAGCAGGCAACCCGTAATACTGTGGAAGTCGTAACCGAAGACGATCTCCGCGCACTTCTCACCCAACCATATAAAAAGGTCTATGCAGGGTATGAACCCAGTGGTGAGATTCATCTCGGGTTTCGAAGTCATCGTCCTGCTTGCCGATCTCCACGCCTTCCTCAACCGAAAAGGAACGATGGAAAAAGTGCGGGAGCTTGCAGAATATAACAAGCGTTGCTTTGAGGGGCTGGGCCTGAAAAATGTAACATATGTGCTTGGGTCCGATCTTCAGCTTAGCCGGGAATATGAACTGCTTGTGCTCCAGCTCTCGCAGCAGATTACCTTAAATCGTGCAACACGGAGCATGGATGAAGTAGGAAGGCAGATGGATCATCCAACGGTTTCACAGATGATATACCCAATCATGCAGATGGCCGATATCGCAATGCTCGGTGTTGATGCTGCAGTCGGAGGTATAGATCAGCGAAAGATCCATATGCTGGCCCGTGAGCACCTGATCAATTTTGGATACAAAGCTCCGGTCTGTATCCACACGCCTATTCTTAACGGGCTGGATGGAAAAAAGATGTCGTCTTCACAGGGCAATTATATATCCATTGCTGATACAGAAGATGATATTCGGAAAAAGTGCCAGAAGGCGTTTTGTCCCCCGGAGATTGCCGAAAACCCCATCCTCCAGATCTTCCAGCACCATGTCTTCCCCCGTCTTCCAGAGATTACCATTAAAAGGCCGGAAAAATTCGGTGGTGACCGGACATTTACAACCTATCCGGATCTTGAAGCATCCTATGACAGGGGTGAGGTGCATCCGCTCGACCTCAAGAAAGCCTGTGGTGAGTCCCTTGTTGAAATATTTGAGCCGGTACGGAAATATATACGGTAAGATGCAAAATTACCTAGTGATTAATGGTGGCTCCCTGTGAGTTTTGAGAAACGACTGGATCAATTCGACAAGAAATTAGAAGAGATGGGTGTCCGCATCAAAGATGCTGACCAGTTCAAAGTATCCGAAGATGTTTTTGACGAAGTCACGCTTCTTGCACTCTATAAGCTTGTCCATAAAAAGTGGCTGTCGGTAATTGGCGGATCGATCAGCACCGGCAAAGAAGCGAACGTGTTTTACGGTGAACGTGATGGGCTGGGGGTTGCCATCAAGATTTACCGCATCCGCACGGCAAATTTTACGACGATGAGCTCCTACATCACGGGAGATCGCAGATTTTCCCGTGTAAAAAAATCCAGAAAAGAGCTGGTCTTTGCCTGGACAAGAAAGGAGTTCTCTAATCTTGCACGGGCACAGGAGGCGGGTATTCCCGTTCCCGAACCATTCGTATGGGACCGGAATATTCTGATCATGTCATATTTAGGGGAGGATGAAGTTCCCTACCCGCAGCTTAAAAATGCCGATTTTGATGACCCGGCGGGGATCTATGCAACCATCGTGAAGTATATTGATCTCCTCTACAACAAAGCTGAACTCGTGCATGGGGACCTGAGCGAGTTCAATATATTATACGGTGAGAAACCTTATCTCATTGATATGGGTCAATCGGTTACCCGTGATCACCCCCGTGCTTACCAGTTTCTTATGCGGGATATCCGCAATATCAACAGGTTTTTTAAAAACCGCTGTGATGTGCGTAATGATGTTGAAATTTTCAATGCAGTAACCGGGCTTGATACAACTGAACCATGATAACTACGAACAACGGTATAATATATACCAGAATAGTGCTGTGAAATGTATAATTATATCGCATATTCGAGGTGAGAGTAAAAATGATGCAGGAAGTTAAAATCGCCGGAAGCAGGGTGGGCGTGCTGATTGGAAAAGGCGGTGCAACAAAAAAAGAGCTTGAAGTAAAGACCCATACTACAATAACCGTCGATAGTAAAGAAGGCCTTGTGAAGGTTGAAAGCTCTGAAGAGCATACAGTATCACTCCTGAGGGCAGTGGAGATTATTAACGCCATCAACCGTGGATTCTCACCTGAACGGGCTTTTGAAATGATTGAGGATGAAGATCTACTCCTCGATGTTATTGATCTAGCCAGTATGGCGGAAGGTCCACGCCAGCTCGACCGGCTCAGGGGAAGGATTATTGGAAAAGATGGGCGTGCACGCGAGCAGATTGAGGACATGACCGATGTGGAGATATCAGTCTTTGGAAAGACCATTGCTTTGATCGGTTATCCCGAGCAGCTCAAGACAGCACGAGCAGCCATCGATATGTTGATTGAGGGTGTGCCCCATGAGAATGTCTTTGCATTCCTGGACAGGAAAAAGAGAGAGGCAAAACAGGATATGATAAGTTATTATTACTGATGCCGGGAATACCGTCACATTCCCCTGTTCCAATAAACGCATTCGCCGGATTTCCCCTGAGAAATAGATCGAAATTATGATTAAAGTTTTTAATAAACACAATTTGCACCCGGCTTTGTTAGGCTTTTAAGGAGTGAATAAAAGGATTTGCCATGCTTATACAGGACGTTGCAATCCCAACAAATCTCAAGCAGCGGTATGCCCAGGCAGGTATTTCAGAGCTCTACCCCCCTCAGGCCGAATGTGTGGAGAGAGGAATGCTCGCCGGGAAAAACCTGCTCGTTGCCATTCCTACAGCCAGTGGAAAGACCCTGATTGCCGAAATGGCTATGCACTATACCATTTCACATGGTGGGAAATGCCTGTATATCGTTCCCCTCAAAGCACTTGCAAGTGAGAAATTTGAGGAGTTTGGCAAAAAAGGAGTGCGGATTGGTATTGCGACCGGTGATTTTGACCGTCGTGATGATATGCTGGGAAGAAATGACATCATTGTCGCTACCAGTGAAAAGGTGGATTCTCTCCTCCGTAATAATGCTACGTGGATACCAGATATTACGCTCCTGGTTGTGGATGAAGTCCACCTGATTGACTCGCAGGGACGTGGCCCGACACTTGAGATGGTGATTGCCAAGATGCGGTTCCGGAATCCTGCTATGCAGATTATCGGACTTTCTGCAACTATTGGAAATCCTGATAAGCTTGCCAGCTGGCTCGATGCGGAACTTGTGACGAGCACCTGGCGCCCTGTTGACCTCCGGCAGGGGGTTTTTTTCAATAACTGCATCCATTTCCGTGATGGGACCCGCACTGTCAAACCGGTATCAAAGAATTATGATGATATCAACCTCTCTCTTGATACAATAAATGAAGGGGGGCAATGTCTTGTCTTTGTGTCATCACGCCGTAATGCGGAGGCATTCGCAAAACGCGCTGCATCGGCAATAAAAAGCGAAGATCCTGAACTCGCTGTATATGCCGGGCGTATCCAGAAAAGTACAGAGACTGATATGGGAAAATTACTTGCTGCGTGTGTAACAAAAGGCGCCGCCTTTCACCATGCCGGATTGAGCCGTCCCGAAAGGTCGGTTGTTGAAGAAGGGTTTCGGAAAGGTCTGATAAAATGCATATCTTCAACACCAACCCTTGCTGCAGGACTCAACCTTCCCGCACGGAGAGTGATCATCCGTGATTACCATCGGTTTGCAGCGGGAGAGGGGATGCAGCCGATCCCGGTGAGCGAATATCACCAGATGGCAGGAAGGGCCGGTCGCCCACGGCTCGATCCCTATGGTGAGGCTGTGCTCATTGCCAAGGATGAGGGGCAGGTAGAGGACCTGTTTGACTGGTATATCGAGGCACCCCCGGAGGAGGTTCACTCCAAAATCGCAGAACCCAACGCACTTTATACCCATATTTTGTCTCTCATTGCATCCGGTTTTGTAAAAAATCATGATGAGCTCTCCTCATTTATGGACCGGACCTTCTATGTCCACGAACACCGACAGGGGCATCTCATACAGCGAGCGGTGGATGCTGCACTCTCGTTTCTCGTTTCTTCAGAAATGGTAGTAGAAGTCGGAGAACATCTCGGTTCAACTGAGTTTGGCACCGTTGTTTCAAGACTCTATATAGATCCAAGAAGTGCTGCAATGATTGTCAGCACACTGCGCGAAAAGGATGTTTACACCGATCTTGGTCTTCTTCAGGTAATTTGCAGTACTCCGGATATGCCCAAACTTTATGTACGGAATACTGATATTGCTGCATTATCCCGGATGATCGATAATCATTCAGAGGAACTTTGGCTCGCGCTGCCAAACGATGATGAAGCTGCCGAGGCATATTACCGTGCCTTAAAAACTGCGATGCTCCTTTCTGACTGGACGGATGAGCTGTCAGATACAAAAATCTGCGAACGGTACTCGGTAGGACCCGGGGATATTTATGGGATGGTGGAAAGTGTAACCTGGCTCCTGCACGCAAGTGCAGAGCTTGCACGAATGTTTACATCGGCTTTTCATCTGAAAGTGCGGGAATACGAAACCTGCATGAAAAACGGTACACGGCGAGAGCTTCTGCCACTTATCCGGTTGCGCGGGATCGGCAGGGTTCGTGCGAGGAGACTATTCAACAACAGGATGACAACTCCGGACGAGATCCTGATCCGCGGAATTGAAGAAGTAACAAAGATACTTGGGCTGGGTGTGGCCGAGCAGATATTTAATCAGCTCCAGAAAAAAAAGGAAGTGTTTTCTATGAATGAAGAGAGTATAAACTCCTCTTCAGGTCAGTCAACACTCAGTCATTTCGGGTGAATGAATGGAAACACCATTAAAGAACTACGAGATCCGGAAGGCAAGGATGACTATTGAGGATCGTGATGCATTCCTTCGAATAATTCAGGGAATTGCACGGTTATATTCAATCCATATTGTCTGTTTCGATGCCGATAAATTGGCTGGGCGGGATCATGCAGAAGCCGCAATACAACATGCGCAGCGATCTTTCTTTTCTGGCAAACCGATATCCAACTCATTTGAGATGGAGGCATTATTATTCGCCGCTGGATCCCGCCAGTGCCAGGAAGCTGCATCGTTCGGAATTCAGGAGGGTGAAAGTACGATGTTTGTCTGTTCGTACCCGGTGAATGAAAAGGTATGGAGGGATCTCTCACACCATATGCAATTTGTTGACGAAACGTGCGATGACATGACTCCAGACAAGGAAGCCGGACTCGTATCTTTGTTCGGTATCACCCAAGAGGAACTTGAAGTGGTCGGTTTGTTCGGTATCACCCAAGAGGAACTTGAAGTGGTCGGTCGGGACCGGATTAAAGATCTTATCCTTGAGCGTATAGCTCTCCTCTATGTAAACCGTTAGAGGCCTCGTAGAGGGTAGCAGTACCAGCATATAATTATTTAGGCTATAGTCCCATTCTAGCGACTAAAAAATCATTTGTTTATTGAATGGTATCTACTCATTCAAACGCTCCTGGGAATTTCGCCTTTGGCTCGTCCCCGCCGCTGTGGCGTCCCCAAATTGCGATAGACCCGAAAAAAGTGGATAAACCCAGAATTCACTTTACTTAGCACTAAGGATTCCTTTTTTTGAAAATTATTTGGGTACTCTAATTCTCCACTTTTTCCGTCGTATCTTCAATAAAAGTTGGTGGTTAAAATGACACTATACCCATTATTTATTCAGATTGTATGAACAATTTTTTTGTCATGAATATTATGAGATCTGCTTTCAATATATTGCATAAAAAAGGAGATTGTTTGTGAAGGTGCAGATTCTTGTAGAATTGTAAAATTTTCATTGCTCTGATGCCCAGATAGTTTCATCTGTGCAGGA
>JAPKXT010000056.1 GCA_026394695.1 Methanoregula sp. | reverse complement strand
GGGAGGACGGTCGGTTCTTTTAACGACTCATCGTAGTTCGGGATGAACCTGACGGTATCCTTGTCGAGATCTTCCAGGAGTGCTTCTGCGTACGGGAAGAGCCTGACCTCGGTGTACCTGCTCGCTGCCGCAGCGTCACCGTCGACCGACCCGAAGTTACCCTGCCCCTGTACCAGCATGTTGCGGTACGAGAACGGCTGTGCCATCTTGACAATCGTATCGTAGATGGATGCATCACCGTGCGGGTGGTACTTACCCATCACTTCACCAACCACCCTCGCACTCTTCTTGGTGGGCTTGTCGCTGGTGTTGCCCATCTCCCACATCGCAAAGAGCGAGCGGCGGTGAACGGGCTTGAGACCATCGCGGACATCGGGGATTGCACGCCCGATGATGACACTCATTGCGTAATTGATATACGAGGTCTTCATCTCGTGCGCGATACTGATTGGTTTCGTGCGGTGGGTTTCCGGGCCGCTTGCGGGTGGTACTTCAGATGTCAAGGTTAGTCACCTCCTTTGCATGGCGGATGATAAAATTTTTCCTGATCTCCACGTCTTTTCCCATCAGCGTCCTGAACATCTCGTCCGCCTCAAGGGCATCTTCGATCGTGACCTGTTTGAAGACCCGGTACTCCGGGTCCATGGTGGTATCCCAGAGCTGCTGGGCATTCATCTCACCAAGACCCTTGTAGCGCTGGATGGACACGCCTTTGTCACCCATGGCAGCAGAGACCGTCTGCATCTCGTCTTCCGTGTACACGTACTTCTCTTCCTTTCCTTTCGAGATGCGGAACAGGGGGGGCTGGGCGATGTAGATATACCCGGCTTCGACCAGTTTGAGCATATACCGGTAGAAGAACGTCAGCAGAAGGGTGCGGATATGTGCACCGTCCACATCGGCATCGGTCATGATCACGATGTGGTGGTAGCGGGCCCGTTCCTGGTCGAATTTCTCCCCGATGCCCGTCCCGATTGCCGAGATGAGCGTCTGGATTTCAGCGTTCTTTAAGATCTGGTGTTCACCGGCTTTTTCCACGTTAAGGATCTTTCCCCTGAGAGGAAGAATGGCCTGGAACTTGCGGTCTCGTCCCTGCTTGGCTGAACCGCCTGCAGAGTCTCCTTCCACAATATAGACCTCGCTTTTTGCCGGGTCGCGTTCCGAGCAGTCGGCAAGCTTGCCGGGGAGCCCGGAACTCTCGAGCGAGCTCTTGCGCCGGGCAAGATCGCGGGCATTTCTTGCGGCTTCCCGGGCCTTTGCTGCCGAGAGGGCTTTTTCGATGATGATCTTGAGCACATTCGGGTTCTCATCGAAATATTCACTCAGTGCTGCATAGACCAGCGAGTCGACCGTGCCCTTGACGCTGCTGTTTCCAAGGCGCATCTTGGTCTGCCCCTCGAACTGGGGGTTTGCCATCTTGATGGAGACAACCGAGGTGAGGCCTTCCCGCACATCTTCGCCCCGGAGGGTGATGGTCGAGTTCTCCTTGATCAGACCGTTTCTCTTTGCCACCGTGTTGATCGTCCGGGTGATGGCGCTCCGGAACCCTTCGAGGTGCGTCCCGCCATCCTTTGTATTGACCGAGTTGACAAACGAGTAGATCTTCTCGTCATACGCGGTGGTGTACTGCATTGCCACTTCGATTTCGAGCTTGTTCTCTATGTCCTTTTTTGAGATATCAATCGGGGACGGGTGGAGGCATTCCACCCCGTCGTTTAAGTATTTGACAAACTCAACGAGTCCGCCTGCATAACAATAGGTAGCAGTATCGCCGGACCGTTCATCGGCAATGATGATGGTGAGACCCGCATTGAGGAATGCCAGTTCTCTCATCCGGTGGGCGAGCACATCATAATCGAACGTGGTGGTCTCAAAGATGGTAGCATCGGGAACAAAGTGGATCTTGGTGCCGGTCATCTTTGGGCCGAACTGCGCAAGGAAGGCCATCCGGCTCTCCCGCTCAGACTCGATTGGATCAATCTCCGGTGCCGAAGAGAGATCCTGCTGGCCGGTTGCATGGGTGTTGACTGGCAGTGCTGTCCGGGTAAAGGGGGCCGGAGCCCCATACCACTGCTGGTACCGGGCGATCAACTCATTGAGCGACTCTTCCCGAGTGGAGAGCGGGGAGGTCATAATACCCTTAGAAAAACGCATCTCGTAGATATTGCCGTCGCGGTACACGTGGGCGGAGAGCCAGTTGGAGAGTGCGTTGACAACCGAGACGCCGACGCCATGGAGACCTCCTGAAACCTGGTAGCTCTCCTTGTCGAACTTGCCGCCTGCATGGAGAACGGTCAGCACCACTTCAAGGGCGCTCTTACCGTTCTTCTCCATCCGGTCGACCGGAATACCCCGTCCGTTGTCTTCCACCTGGAGTGAGCCGTCTTTATTGATTATTACTGAAATACGGCTGCAATACCCGGCAAGTGCCTCGTCAATCGAGTTGTCCACCACTTCGTAGACAATGTGGTGAAGACCCCGGGTGTCTGTACTGCCAATATACATTGCCGGGCGTTCACGGACCGGGGTGAGTCCTTCAAGAACGGTAATATGGGATGCATCGTATGTTTCAGTCAAGAAAAACCTCCGTTAAAATATGGTAAAAAATACCGATCGCAATCACAATAATTATTGGTTGTTTGATGACTTAAAGGGTAAGGCGTAAAAAAGGCTTTTGATATAAAAAGGATTTCCCCTTACCGGAACTCACCGATCAATGCGTCCGGGATCCCGAGCTCACGGTCGATCGCAACGACGAGCCGGTTCAGCGTTATGATCACGTCACGGGCGTCCTCCTTGTCCATGCTACCTGGCTGGTGCCAGATCACTTTTTTTTTGAGCAGCGTGGTGAGTTCTTCAACCTCAGTACCTTTAAATTTCTCCGGCAGCACCAGCCCGTCGACATGATCCCCGGCTCCGAACCATGCCTCTTTGGGGGGAAGGGCAAAGTGCCGGGTTATCAGCATGATGCTGGTGATAAATCCATGGCCAAAGGGATACTCCATGATCATAGGATGGTATCACGTGCTAAAAAAGGTGCGGTCAGAAAATGTCGACTGTTGTCAGCCAGATAATTACCGGGACAGCGATAATGAAAACCAGGCAGAAGGAAAGAAATGCCCACTCATATCGTTTTAAGGGTTTTTTTGTGATGAAGATATGGCTGGATTTCCCGTACCCCCTGCACAGCATGCTTGTATAAACTCGCTCTCCCTGCTCGTAGGACCGGATGAAGATCGTTCCTACCGTGTAACCGATCTGTTTAAGGCGGTAGCGGTACGAAAGGGCGGGGTTGAACGGATCAAAACAACGGGTAGCCAGTGATTCATTGATCTTCCTGAAGATATAACCAAAGACAAAAAGATAGCGGATCATCATGCCAAACGTGAGTGCGAACTCAGGTGGAAGACCCATTCGTCCGGCACCTTCAAGCATGTCATGAAGTTTTGTTGTTGAGGAGAGCAGGATAATTGCCGAAACACAGACAACAAACTTTACCAGCAGGATGACGGCAAACTCAACCGACTCCGCATAGATATGAATGCCAAAAGGAAGAATTGCAATTATGTGGAAGACGGGATAATACCGGTTGGTAAAAAAGATCTGGAAGAGGATAATAAAGAGGCCGAATGGCAGTACCATGAAAAGTCGCTTTGCATAGATCATCCATGACAGACCGGTTAATGCCCAGAGTACAGCAAGGAACACCAGAAATAGTGACCCGATTAGAAAAACCAATGGCGAATACGGGATTGCAACCATTGCGATGATCAACGCAAACATGCCAACGATCTTTACCCGTGCATCGAGCTGGTGAACGAAACTGTCCCTGTATGCGGACTTCTCGATATAAAATAATTCTTCGATCATACCGGGGGTCTTTCCTGAGGAATACCTTTGAAGGTTTGTATCAGTGCCCGTTCAACATCGTCATACGTGTATGCCATCGGCACCGGTATACCGTTATCATTCAGTGAACGGATCAGTTTTGGCAGAACAGGGACATCAAGCCGTACTGAACGGAGCATGTCCGGCTGCAAGAAGATCTCCTCTACACTACCTTCTGCTACAAATTGTCCTTTGTTCATGACGTATACATAGTCAGCAACCTCAGCGACCAAAGAAACGTCATGCGTAGAAAAGATTACGGTCATACCATATTTCGTTGAGAGTGAATTAATGAACTCGACCAGATCGTGGACACCTTTTGGATCGAGCCCGGCAGTAGGTTCATCAAGCACGAGTACTTCCGGTTCCATCGCAATTATACCTGCGATAGCGACTCTTTTCTTCTCACCCCCGCTCAAATGATGCGGGACACGGTGGGCAAGGTCTTCAATTCCAACAAGTCTGAGGGCTTCATGGACCCGGTGGTGGATTGTCTCTTCATCCAGCCCAAGGTTTGCAGGACCAAAGGCAACATCCTGCTCGACAGTCGGTGAAAATATCTGATCGTCGGCATTCTGGAAGACAATCCCGACAAACTTGCGCACCTCACGGATATTATCTTTGGTGATTGGTTCACCACGAATCAGAACCGATCCTGATGTCGGTTTGAAAATGCCGTTAAAACATTTGAAGAGTGTACTCTTGCCGGCACCATTTGAGCCAATTACAGCTATACGTGCATTGCGGGGAGCTACGAAATTGAGGGAATGCAGTGCGGTGACATTGCCTGGATAGATATAGGTAAGATCGCGGGTTTCAATAAGATGCATAAAAAATTCCGTTTACTGGTAGGTTTTTTTTACAAAAAAACTCTTTTAATTCTTCCGGGCAACAAACCGGCTGATGCCAAAGCCGAGAATGAAGAGTACACTTACACCAAAGATGATGGCCATCACTTCACCGGGTTTATCGAGACCCGGAAAAGAATAACCGGGGAGAGGAGCCTGCCACGTAAACGTATTGCCGGTTTTATCTGCCACTGCAGCTTCAGCGGAACCGGCCTTAGTTTCATCAATATGTACCGTGTTTATACTTTTTGCCCCATACGCTGAGAGGAACGTACTATCCAGTCCATCCGGGTAGGTGGATGCATAATAAGGAGCAAAGATCGCAATCGCGAGAGCGACAGTGATTCCAGCAATGATGAGTACATCTTTTGCCTTTTTGGGAACGACCGGGATATCTGAAGAGACAATATCCGGGCGTGCATGAATAATGAGTGAGAGGGCAAATGCAGTGACACCTCCTTCGATAATCCCAATGACCGAGTGGTAAACACCCATGGTAACAAGACCAAATGCCAAGGGAAGCGTCCCTGCAACGGCAAGTTCTACTGCACAGACAATAGCAGGGATAAACAGCGATATCCACCCGGAGATGAAAGCTGCACAGAACCGGTTGTGAAACACATTATTGAGTGATTTGTATGTATAGAACCCAAAAAATCCACCAATTACCCCCATGTTGATGATATTGGCTCCCATGGCAGTGATGCCCCCATCACCGAAAAAAATTCCCTGGAGTACGAGAACGAGCGTGAGGATGAAGATTGCGGCAAATGGAGAGCCAAGCACGATGGCAGCAAGTGCAGCGCCAACAACATGTCCGCTTACCCCTCCTGGAATAATGGAGACGGGAAGCGCCATATTGAGTGTCTGGATAGCGAAGATACCGGCAGCGAGGACAGCAACCAGAGGCACTTTCTCCTCGCTCATCTCACGCCTGGCCCAGCGGAGCGAGAGAATGATAAAGATAATAGCTATGAACCAATATACAGCAGCCTGCGAAATTGGGAGAAATCCATCGGGAATATGCATCGTGTCACCAGATAAGTTGTTACGTTTCTGAAATATAGTAGCACTGCGTGATTAAAAAATATTGTTATTTAGCATTCAGTTAAATCTTTTTTATAATTTTTCAGAAATACTGCCTTGATAATTCATGTACTCCCGTATTCATGTTTATGCGTCTGTAACGAGGAAAATTTAAGCATTTTTTGTGGGTTGGAGATAACCCATCAACGTCCTTTCCTTGTAATCCCGTTGAGGGTATCTGATATAATGGTCAATACGTCGAAATATAGTAAATTTGGAAAAAAATTCTTTTATGTCTCCTGGAGTTTATAAAATCTCATGTCAGCAATACGAAAAGGACATGTATGTTTCCAAAAATATGTCTGATGTCTCGGACTACAACCATATCTGAATAAAATATATCTGAATAAAATGCGAGGAGGGAGTCACATAGTAAAATGTTTTATGCTTTACCATAGTATTATTCAATTGTACAAAATTCATTCGTCGATATTGGGTTGTTGCCAATTCCCGCTCCCTGTATCCTGATGGTATCTGTAGTAAATTGTGGAGGATATGAAGATCCCGAATAGACCTCGCTTGGGAATAAACCGCACGACATCAGGTACTGTAATGTTAATTTAAACAGGTCGTCGTCAAAATGAATAAATGTTGCATGTAAGAGGGATAAAATGGGTAAACCTGTCCTATTTATCGTTGAAGATGAACAGATAGTTGCCGAAGATCTTAAAGAGACATTAATTGATCTTGGATTCACGGTAGCTGGAATTGAAAAATCCGGAGAGGTTGCGATCGAAAGAGTTAGTGAGACCCACCCTGATCTTGTGCTCATGGATATTCACCTTGCCGGTACCATGGATGGTATTGAAACTGCAGGACATATCCGAACACACTTTGAAATCCCAGTAATCTATCTCACAGCATACGCTGACAATGAGCTCATTGAACGGGCAAAGATCACCGAACCTTACGGGTATATTTTAAAACCCTATATTGAGCGGGAACTCAATTCTGTTATTGAAATGGCCCTATACAAGCATTCAGTTGACAAAAAGATAAAAGAACATGAGAGGACAATTCGGGCACTCATAAACGCGACACCCGATGCAATGCTCCTCCTTGATAATGATGAGATTGTTCTTGGTGCGAATGAGACTATGGCCAAACGGCTCAACAGAAAATCTGACGATTTACTTCATCTGACGATTAACGATCTTCTTCAGTCGGGTTCAATCACCGTTCGCATGGCTGAGGAGGAAAGATTTGCCCGGAGTGGAAAACCAGTTCATTTTATTGAAGAAGTGAAGGGCCGGTGGTTTGAAAACAACCTCTACCCAATTTTTGATTCACAGGGAGCGGTAATAAAAATTGCAATTTACAGCCATGATATCACTGCTATGAAGGAAGCAGAACATGAACGTGAACAGCTGAATATACAATTATCAAAAGAGAGAGAAGACCTCCTCAGGCTCACTACTGCATTTGATGGTATGGATGACTGCGTGGTTATCACCAATTCTTCTGGTCAGATAGATTATGCAAATGCTTCATTTGAAAAAAGATTCGGGTATACCCAGACAGAATTCCGGGGAAAACATTTCAGCGAACTTCAGTCTCCCGAGAACCAGTTTGTGATGAGTAAAGAGAAATTTATCAATGATACAAAAATGGTGTGGACCGGTAATTTTTCTGCACAGAGCAAATTTGGGGTCAAGTTCCCTACCACACTCAAGAGCACCCCGATAAAAAAAGACAAATCCACAATCAGTCGTGTATTTGTATTAAGGGAACAATTTTAAAAAACGCTCCGCACTGTTTACGTCGGGTAACGCACGTATTGCAGGCTTACGAAGATGGGGACAAAAGATCCTGATTGCACCAGAAATTAGTTGCCCCTCAAAAAATATGGCACAATCCAAAAGAGGACTGAGTTATTACAGCAAAATCTAACTGACACGCGAACAATTTTAATTTAAATTCAGATCTGTTTTTTTAAGAACCTGATCATCAATGAAATGACTGTTTGCGGGAAATATTTCCTTTAACCCTCGGACGGTTTGATCCCGTACTGGTGCTGGAGGGCATAAAATCGTTCTTTCATGGTTTTGATGGAAATTTCGATGCTTTCCTCCCGTTGTCCAATGATTTTCTGCATCGTTAATCCTGCTGACAGGGATCTCCGGAGCTGACGGTATTCAATCAGGGTTACTTCATCTGCCCCTGCCCCTTTTGCTATCGCAATTTCATGTTCAATGACCTGCTGCCGGGGAAAAAAACTTTTTACAAGATCAGACAACGCTGAAATTGTCAGCGGTTTGACAACATAATCCTCAATATCATGCATATGATTCCTGATTTCATCCCAGGTTGGCTTTTTGCCGGTGACCATTATCACCGGTATTGACTGCGTTTTAATATCGCTTCGGATACGTGTCAGCGTCTCCCAGCCGTCCATGGGTTCCATCATGATGTCGAGCAGGACAAGATCAGGGAGGGTAGTTTTTAAGAGAGCAAGGCATTCTTCACCACCGTATGCGGCAAATGTCTTATACCCTTTGCCCGTGAGGACTATGGTGTAGAGCTCAACGAGGTCAGTATTGTCATCGACAAGGAGAACGGAAGGCATCAATAACATCCTTAGGGAGAACCCATTTCATGGATCGGGCTCCTGTTCTTTTCATTCCTGTTAGTAACGACGGTACATTTATATTTATACATTTGGTTTTTTAACAGGAGAGAAAAGATCGTAATCCGGCATTTTTTTATTGTCAGACCGTAATGCATGATAAACGATATATAATTTCAAAGCATCTGTATCGAATAGCATAGTATTGGTGAAGGGTATTGACGGTTGAGCATAGCATGGAAATTCCAACAACAGACTCAAATGCAGCAGAGCAACTATCCATTCTTATTGTTGAAGACGAGCGGATTGTTGCTGAGGACTTAAAAGAAACCTTGAAGAATTTCGGGTATCATGTGGTCGCAATCGCTGTTTCAGGAGAGATAGCAATTGAGCGGGTCAATGAGCTCCACCCTGAACTGATCCTCATGGATATACACCTCGCCGGTATGATGAATGGCATAGAAGCGGCTGAAATGATCCTGAAACGCCATGACCTGCCCCTGATTTTCCTTACCGCATTTGCTGACAAAGCATTGGTTTCACGTGCCAAACTCGCCGGACCCTTTGGTTATATTCTCAAGCCATATGATGAGCAGGAACTCCGGATATCCATTGAGATTGCCATCTATAAACATAAACTGGAAAAAACCCTCAAAGAAAGTGAGGAACGGTATCGCGGGTTCGTTCAGAACTTCCTGGGGATCGCCTTTCGCCTTAAACCTGATTTTACCCCGGTATTCCTCCATGGCGCAGTCGAAACGATAACCGGATACACTGAATCTGAATTCAAATTATCCGCACCCTTATGGGATCATATCATTTATGGTGATGATGTGTCTGTCGTGCAGAAGCAGAATCAGAAAATTCAATCGGTTTCCGATTATTCTGGTTCCCACGAGTACCGGATCGTGCATAAGAACGGTACCGTTCGATGGATTTATGAGATGGTGCAGAGTATCCCCGATCTGTCAGGATCCCCGCAATTTATCCAGGGTTCCCGATATGATATTACAGAACGAAAAAATGCTGAGGTATTCCTCAAAAAGATGAACGAGGAACTGGAGATACGGGTGTCCGAACGAACCGAATCCCTTAATCAGCAGCTACAGTTCCTTCAGCAGATGATAGACACCCTGCCAAGCCCAATTTTCTATAAAAATCCGCAAGGACACTATATCGGGTGCAATAACACGTTTGAATCCTACGTTGGGCTCTCTAAAAAAGAGATCATCAACAAGACAGATGCAGACCTTTTCCCCGCAGACCTTGCTGAATTTTCCCATCAGAAAGATGTTCTGTTATTAAAAAACAGGGGTATTCAGGTCTACCAGTCAAAATTTATGCATGCTGATCACACAATTCGTGACGTGATCTTCAAACGGGCGACGTTTAATGACACCCACGGGAATATCGGTGGTCTGATTGGTGTTCTGCTGGATATCACTGACCGGATCCGTGTCGAGGAGGCCCTTAAAGAAAGCGAACAACGGTTCCGTGGCGTCGTACATGACCAGACTGAATTGATCTACCGGTACCGCACCGACAGGACGTTGTTATTTGCAAACGAGGCATTTTTAAAATATTTTTATACCACTGCAAAGGATCCGGTCGGCTATATTTTCCGGCTTCACGTACACCCGGACGATGAAGTAAAAGTGACGGAGCATTTCAATGCTCTCACACCAGAGCAATCCGTTGCATCAATAGAGCATCGAATAATTATGCCTGATGGATCCATACGGTGGCAGCAATGGAATAACCGGGCCTTTTTTAATGAATCCGGGAAGGTGACTGAATACCAGTCGGTCGGCAGGGATATTACCGATCGTAAAGAAATTGAGCAGCTCCAGAGAGAATCCTATCAGCAGATCGAACAGAATCTCCAGCAGTTTGCGATCCTCAACGACCACATCCGCAACCCGTTGTCTGTTATCGTCCTGCTCACTGAGATGGATGCTGGTCCCCATACACAACAGATCCTGGAAAAATCAAAGGAGATCGATCGGATTATCACCCAGCTCGACCGGGGATGGCTGGAATCGGAAAAAATTCACCAGTTCCTGAAAAAATACTACGATATTGGTGAACCAAAAAAGTGACAGGTAATAAAGGGGTGGATCGAACAATAAAAGGTAAATCGTACAATAGTATCCTTTTAGCCGGGCCAGAATAATCTGTCTTGTCTACCACAAAAAATCTGTACGGATTTGGATTTACGACGATAATTTATAACTCACCTGGATAGTATTTGTAGTCAGCGATTTTCTTCGCTTTTGTCTGGAGCTGCGCAAGTAATTGCAGAAAGTGGATCACTCCGGGAACATAGATTTGAAAATGGATATCATCAGCACTTTTCCCCAGTCGGGGAAAATAGGGAGTCGGGTAGTAAAGACATTATAATTTTAACGTCTCCAATTTCCGAACTGTCCGGTATCCTGGCATTGCGGTTCGTATACGCGATTTTTATTGTCAGATTATTACTGCCAGAATGATGACATTATGTGTGCTGGTCAATTTTTGTATGACTTCCCTAATTGTACAAGCAAATTCTTAAAAGTCTTTAAAATGTAGTATTTCAGCCTCAAACTCGATTTAATATCATGCGATTGTTGTAGATATATTTATGTATGTCCTAACAAAATTATTATAAAGTCAATATCAATGAATATATATTCATAACCCATCAATAACGATCTGTCTTCCGGAGAATCATATGTTTAAAGTTCTTTATGTCGATGATGAACCCGTTCTCCTTGAAATTGCAAAGATTTTTCTGGAAAAAACACAGGAATTCAGTATCGATGTATCAACTTCTGCATATGATGTCTTAAGATCGGAGAAAATAAAATCGTATGATGCCATCATCTCCGATTACCAGATGCCGGGGATGGACGGCATTTCATTCCTCAAACATATTCATACCGAATTTGGTGACATTCCCTTTATCATATTCACGGGAAAGGGCAGGGAGGATGTTGTTATTGCAGCACTCAACAACGGTGCTGACTATTACGTAAACAAAGGCATAGATCCACGATCCCGGTTTGATGAGATCTCGCATAAAATTAAAAAGGCTGTCAAGAGGAGACAGGACCGCGAGGCGATTAAAAATTCCGAAAGGCGTTTATCGGATATCGTAAACTTCCTCCCTGATGCAACCTTTGCTATCGATCGTGAAGGCAACGTTATTGCATGGAATAAGGCTATGGAGGAGTTGACCGGAGTCCAGAAAACAACCATAATCGGCGAGGGGGATCATATCTATGCCCTGCCATTTTATGGAAAACGGCGACCGTTACTGCTCGACCTCATTCTTAAGGAAAATAAAGAGACAGAAGAAAATTATCCATTCATACATAACCTGAACAACAAACTCATTTCTGAAATGTATTTTCCGATACTGCATGGCGGTAAAGGTGCCTTCCTGTGGTTCATCGCATCACCGCTCTATGACGCAAACGGGAATATTTCCGGTGCAATAGAATCTATTCGGGATATCACTGAGAACAAACGAGCTGAGCATGCCCTTAAAGAGAGCGAAGAACAGTATCGTTCCCTCTTTGAATCAACCCGGGACGCAATCTTTCTTATTGAAAACATGAGATTTGTCAGTTGCAACAACAGGGCAATGGAAATATTCGGGTGCACAAAAGAACAAGAAATCATCGGGAGAACGTTAATCGATTTTTCCCCGGTTATGCAACCTGACAGGGTGAGTTCGGAACAAAAAGGGCAGGAAAAAATTTTTTCTGCTCTGGACCACACCCCACAGTATTTCGAATGGTTGTTTACCCATCTTGATGGCACCCCGTTTTATGCCGAAGTTTCCCTTAACCATCTGTCTCTTGATGGAAAAACGCTCCTCCAGGCAATCGTTCGCGATGTGAGCGAGCGAAAAAAGGCAGAAGATGCATTAATGGAAAGCGAGAGAACATACCGGAATGTTGTTGAAGACCAGGCAGAACTGATCTCGCGGTTCCGTCCGGATGGAACGCATATATTCGTAAACAAAGCATACTGCCGGTATTTCAATAAAACGTATGACGATATTATCGGGAAAAAATTTTTCCCGAGGATCCCGCAGGAAGATCACCGGCATGTCAGGGAGCATTTTGCATCGTTAAACAAGGAAAATCCTTCTGCGATTGACACGCACCGGGTCATTATGCCGGACGGATCTATCCGGTGGCAGCGCTGGTCTGATCGGGCAATATTTAACAAAAAAGGTTCTGTTATTGAATATCAATCCGTAGGGCGGGACATTACGGAAAATAAACGGATGGAAGATGCACTGGCTCTTGCCTGCCAGAAAATGAACCTGCTCTCGAGTATCACCCGGCACGATATTCTCAACCAGCTCACGGTTCTTTCAGGTTATCTGACGTTGTCTGAAGAATTTACGTCTGATGAAAAGCTCTTGAGTTTTATTAAAAAAGAGACTGCTGCGACAGAGAGGATCAACCAGCAGATCACCTTTACCAAAGAATACCAGGATATCGGGGTTCATGCACCACAATGGCAGAATATACATGACACGATTGTCTCGGCTGCGAATCTACTCGATATGAGCCTTGTTGATTTGCAGGTAAACCTCAACGATATCAAGATCTATGCTGATCCCCTTTCCGGTAAGGTGTTTTACAATCTTCTGGAAAATGCCATAGGGCATGGTGAAAAAACCAGTATGATCCGATTTTCAGCCCGTGAGAACGGTGATAAGCTGACGATTATATGCGAGGATAATGGAGTTGGCATTGATGCGGAAACGAAGAAGCATCTCTTTGTAAGGGGCTATGGAAAAAACAATGGGTATGGCTTATTCCTCATACGGGAGATCCTCGCTATCACCGGAATTAGCATTATTGAAAATGGTGAACCCGGAAAAGGTGCCCGGTTTGAGATCACCGTACCGAATGGCGCATACCAGTTCATTTCCGCCCAGAAAGATCGCTACCCGAAAATAACCGAAATTACGGGATAACGTGAAATCCTTTTTCACTGCACGAATGATCGTGGAAATACCCTACATGAATACATCCTCAACTCGTGTGGGTTAAATATGGTATCTGATTTTGTTTTAGGCTTGTCCACATCACGCGGTTTGTCCGTCCTCCTTATCTGAACCTCTTCATGGTCTGTGACAACTCAAATGCGATTCCTGAGCTGGTACGACGAGCCACTCCGGCCTATACCCGTTTCCGCTCTGGTAAAAACCATATTCTTTATTTCCTACAAAGAGATTACTGAGTATGTCACCGCGACATCCATCTCAACCAGATAAATCTGCATCGAAAACTCCCCTTAAATCAGGGCCCAGCAAAGACAGGGACCGTCACCTGGAAGATGCCCGGCATCATCCCACCGATCATCCCCTGCCACACCCCCCGCATAAACCCACAAAAAAACCCGTTCTCCCGCCGAAGCACTCTCCCCATTCCCACCCTCATGGCGACGAGTTGCCCGCTCATACAAACCCGCCCGGGCCCATCAAGCCCTCAAAGAAGGTTACAAAGACAGGATCCCGATCCTGATTTTTAATTCTTAAAAATACCTCATGATTTCACATGATATCGTCATAAATTCGCGAGGGATCATTTTCTGGTTCGTTTTTATGCCTCACTCTCGTATGAGATCAAAAAGAATATTTTTAAAAAAAGAGTTTTTTCCCCCTTACAAACATCCAGTGTTTTCCCTAAGGAGTTTTTGCTCCAGCCTGCCAGCCATGGGAAGATTGTGAGTGAGGAGGTTATATTGTGCATAATATGCAAGAGATCAGGAATAATAATAACTGCAATTCTATAGTCCATGATGATCATATGATATTGAACCTGCCTTTAGAGGAGAGGTATGTATTGTTGTATCTTCAGCGGTCCGGCCCACAGGATGCTGAAATACTGGCAGACTCACTAAACATGTCGTTACAAAAAACAAGAGATACGATACAGACTCTTGCTGAAAAAGATCTGGTGTCTACTCCGGATAGTACGGTTGCAGAACTGACAGATAGCGGGGAATCGTACAACCTGATGAACGATGAAAGCCTGATCGAAACAATTGATACCATGCCGCGGGTAATGAAAAAAGTTGTAACCTGTGTCCTGGAATCTCTCCCGCAAACTACGCCTGTTCCTGTATTCTGCACCCTCCATGGAATACCTTTTGAAGAATGCGTAAAGGCTGTGGAGGCTCTTGAATCAAGAGGATATCCGGTGAGAGATTACCTCACGTGAACGCCAGTATCCTCTCAAATGCACGGGATATATCTGCTGGGGATTAAAGATGATGATGATGCAATGGGGGGCCAATGTCGTTAACCCGGCGAATGTATGGGTACAGTTTTTCAGAAATTGAGAAGGAATTGATATTCCGCCGGCAGGATACCGGGTTTGTCCGGTATCTTACTAACGACGGAACACTCTTCTATCTGGATCCATCCCCTTTTTTCAAAACACAGAAGCGGGAAGTCTATGCAGCTCTCTGCCCCTCACCCCCGGAGCGTTCCCTTATTAAGGTTGTAGTATCGGATATAAATGAAAATATCACAAGAGATCCATCTGGATATTACCGGTTAATTATCAAATGCGCCAGTTCATGGGAAAAAATTGATCCGGGATCCCTGCTTACAAGAAAAAGTCTTCTGAATCCTGACGAAGTAAAAGAATTTTTTAAAATGCCGTTTGTCGGTGAGGAGGAACAGATCGATCGGATCGCCCTGTGTTCTGCACTTTTTACTGTCTCAGCCCCACCGCTTCCTTTTGAAAAAGGGGGAATAACTGCGGCTGTTATCGGGAAGAAAAAAAACTGGGCCGGGTTCAAAAAGGGAATGGAGATCATCCCCCCGGAACTAAAAAAAGTGTCATCGGATTATTTTTACCGGCTCTCCCAAAAAGAAGAGCAGATGGATCCTGTTACCAGCCGTGAGATCAATCTGGCGTATCTCAATCCGGATACAATTCCTTTGCATATCCCCATGGTGCTGGATGCCGATATACGGAGCAGCAGTACCTATAAAGAGGCGTTTCTTGCCCAGAAACCGCTGATAACGGCATTCATGCTGGATGCCCTGATTTTAGAACCGGTTGTCTCTGAAAATCTTGAACGATATATTGCTGATGCCATGTACGAACTGGTTTCTGATGTTAAAGGTTCAGGCAGTCTTCCCTACGCACAGGATTTTGGTTCCCTGCTCCCACGGTTAGGAACATCATTCGCACGGTACAATTCGCGGTTTAACGTCAGTAAAATGGATATCAAAAAGGGTATTGACCTCTGGTCTGAAATGTTTTACCTGGCAAAGAAAATAATGTCTGTACAGCATCCGGTTGCCCATATGTACCGTCTGAGTGATAAAGCACGGAAACTGTATCTCGATCTGGCTGATGCCTTCGGTCTTGACATCCCGATAACGGTTTCTGATATTGCCAGGAATGTACCGATCTTTTCGAATGCTCTTGATTACGAAGAGGCACTGGATGATCTGAATCATCACGGGCTCATAATCAGGCTCAATAATCGTACCATCAAAGTGCTCGATTTTGGAAAGAAAAGTATAACCTGATCACGATTGTTTTAATGCAGCCTGCTGTTTTAAAATCAAGTGAATAACGAGAGAAGTCCTGACCGGATGAGGGGAGCTGCACACCGTAGTATGGCTGGTTTACGAAGAAGTTTTTTTATCAGAACCCCCGGGCGGTCCATATCCCCGTACTCGATAATCGTGCGGATGATATCGGGATCATTGAGCACCCTGATTAATGCATCAATATCTGGTGCAGATATTTTCTGGCGCAGCTGAAAAATACGAAATCCGATATCAAGTTCACGCCCGATATCTGCCCGCCACCGTTGTTCATATTCCCCAAGCGCCGCATCGGTGAATGTGTCCGCTTCACAACATCTGGCCGCAACTGCTGCGGCATGCCGGGCAGAACGGATGCCGGTATATACTCCGCCACCGGAAGTGGGTTTGGCAAAACCTGCTGCATCCCCGACAAACAGCGTCCGGGATCCATAGGTTTTGGGCATCAGGCCAAGCGGGAGCGTCCCGGTAATAAGATGTGTTGAATTTGCGCCAAATTTTTTCTGGAATGCAGCGAACCGTTCAGGTACCTGCTTCTGCCCGCACAGGCCGATACGTGCCCTTCCATTGCCGGTCGGGATCATCCATCCAAAAAAGTCTGGTGATGCATCCGGATAGATCTCAACAAACCGGGGGTCGCATTCGTGGAGCAGATCAACCTGGATACCCGCAAGATATGTCTTTGCCCGGGGCATTTTGCAGAGGCGGGCGATAGTGCTCCGGGGCCCGTCCGCTGCAATCAGGAGCCTGAAAGGAATTGTCGTATGCCCGTGTGCACCACGGGTCATGAGCGTTGTCCCCGAAATGTCATATGCTGCAGTCCTGAGCCGGAACTCTGCCCCGGCATTTGCCGCAGACTCTGCCATCTCACGGTCGAGAGCCCCCCGGTCGACAACGACTGCTTTAGTGGCCTTCGCATCGATAAGCATTTCGCTTCCCGCGCCGGAGATCACGCGGGCGCCGGACACTGTGGTGAGCACTGACCGTTCCGATATCCTGCACTCAGCAAAAGCGGTATTCGAGAGGAGCCCGGCACATTGCACCGGGTAACCAATCGTCCCGTGCTCCTCAATACAGAGCGTTGAGAGGCCCTGCCGGGCACATTCATATGCTGCAGCACTCCCAGCCGGACCAACCCCAATCACAATGACATCATACGACATGGAAACAAACACACGATAGAAATTACTATATATGGTGAGCGAGGGTTAAAACGGGAGACTTTATTTTTTCCCTTCATGTTTATTGTTCTGACACACAGCAACCCGATTTATTACTACTGCTTCCTGAATTGATTCTTCTGCATGGTAACATCCCATCACTATCGAGAACAGACCAAACACAAATGCGAAGCAGCCAAGTGTTATAATAACAAGATGTTTTGAGAGATCCGGTATATATTTCAGTAGCGCGGCAAGCAGGGCTATTCCCGTGATGAACATACCGGGAATAAGGAAATATTTGGTCCGGGGGTGCCTGAGTGCAAGAGCAATATCGGTAAAACCATTATAAAAGACGATCATCGCGATCAGCAGGAGAAAAATGATCTCGACGATCAATTGTGCCAGGTAGGAGATTACAGCCAGGACGAGCAAGCCAGCGGACAGACCGAACCAGAATAACGATTCATCACTTTTTGAAGTAATCGCAAGGAACAGGAATACTACGATAACAAGGCCAATTAATATCAGGAATATGCCATAAAAAGTTGCAAGCATCTGTTCAGGAAACAGAAGAGCTAAAAGCCCGAAAACAACACCGACAATGCCCCAGATGAAGCAGGATAATCTTGTGTCCATGACAGTATCACCGGATAGGAGAAATGATCTGCGCCAACATCCTGATCTCCCCTTAGTGCCACAACTACAAAATTTATCCTATCATTTTTTACTTTATCAATCAGGAATTTCCAACAATAAAATTTTTTACTTCTAAAAAAAAGAAGCACCCTAGTTCCGGTCAGATATACATTTTGTGATAAAAATGAGCACTTAAGGCAGGAACGTACCGATCAGGGCAGAACCAGAATTAACCGGTATATCAGGGAAGAGAACGGGGCATCAGACCGATACTAAAAATCAGGGCAGGGATACTCCATATCCAACCCGATTGGAAAAAACCAAGAGATTATTCATATACTTGGTTTGTTCATTTTAACACAGGTGATGCGTTTCATGACAGAATTAATACCACCCGATAAACCAGTAACCGTCGTAAAACTCTTTCCCTGGTGGCTTTTGTTTGTATGGGGCATCCTTACCTTCTTTACCGGAATCATGTTCATAACATCCCCCGGCATGACCACCGTAATCTTCATCACGTTCCTTGGAGCATACTGGCTCGTGGGTGGACTGTTCACCCTGGGGAGTCTTGCTGTTGACCGGACTAACAGAGACTGGAAAATTTTCTTTTCAATCATCATCATCATTGCCGGTATTCTCATCCTCATGTACCCCTTCTATAGTACATTTTTTATCATCGAATTCTTTATCATATTCATCGGGTGCTGGGCGTGTTTTATCGGAGGGGCCTGCCTTTTTCAGGCATTCCTGGCAAAGGATACGGGAACCGGTGTACTGGGGGCTGCCAGCCTGATCTTCGGTATCCTTATCCTCATCTTTCCCCTGATCTCAGGACTTCTTATCCCCTTTATTATCGGAGGATTTGCGATTATAGCCGGTATTTCATCAATTGTACTCTCCTTTGCTGCAAAAAAGAGACGGGAATCCTGATAGTACACTGGTAAACCGGAGGTCTGGAAGGAGGTATCTTATTCCTGCATGTCATGTGTAGGAAAAAAAATCCATCCAATGAACAATAACAGTTAGTTGAGCAAGACAGATGACTTTGTATGACTCTTTCTCCTTTTTTTCAGACGGGAATTCCTCATGTATTTGGCCAGTTTTTCACTGCATGATTTTATTCCCTTTTTTAAGAATCTTCTATGCCGGACAATGCATAGCAGGGCACTTTTGTTCACGAAGGAAAGAATGAGAACTGCAATCTGAATTCACCGGATAATTGAGAGATTTGAATAGATTTATTGCTGGTATTACCGTATTTCATAAAAACGAGATACATGCATGCATTTTGATTGGACCAAACTAAGTTTTTCCGGTGTGTCTGAACGAATCTGGAGGATATTTCTCCTCCTCATCACAGGGCTTCTGGTATTTTTAACCTATTATTGCGTTTCCCGGGGAATAACCACTATCTTCATGCACCTGTATTATTTCCCCATTATCGTGTTTGCCTACCGGTACCAGAAAAAGGGGGTTGTATGTTCAGCATTGCTGGGATTGTCCTACGTCGGTATGGTGGTATATTTTAATTCCTCGAATAGTCCTGAAATCATCGGAGCCTTTGAGCGTTTTTTTACCTTTATGGGGGTTGCCCTGATCATTGCGTACCTCTCAATACACCTTACAAGAAAACAATCTGAAATTCAGGACCTCAGCTTGTTCCAGGAAAATATCATCTCAAATGCACAGATGTGGCTGATGGTTCTTGATGCAAAAGGAAACATCCTCATCTGGAATAAGGCTGCAGAGGATTTGAGCGGGTACCTGTCCCGGGAAGTGATAGGAAAAAATACTATCTGGAAACAACTGTATCCCGGCTCACAATACCGCAAAATGGTCTCGGGCACAATTGCAAGAATCATCAGCGAGAACAGGTATCTCGAGAATTTCAATACGGTAATAACTTCGAAAAATGGTAAAGAGAAGATAATTTCCTGGAACACCCGTGCAATTCCACATGAGAAAGGATCGACACCGACTTTTCTCGCGATCGGGATTGACATCACCGAGCAGAAAATAGCACAGGATTTGCTCAAAGAAAGTGAGGCGCAGTACAGCGCCCTGTTCTATAACAACCATTCTGTTTCTCTCCTTATCAACCCGGACACTGGCATGATTGTCGATGCAAATAATGCTGCATGTGACTATTACGGTTACAGCCTCAGACAACTGACAGCGATGCGGATATTTGATTTAAACCGGCTCCCGGCAGAACAGGTTTTACGCGACTTAAAAGCAGCAAAAAACCAGAGAGAGAAACATTTCTTCTCCCGGCATTTCCTCGCTTCCGGTGAGCTCCGGAATGTCGAAATATACTCAGGTCCCATCACGGTCAAAGCAAAACCGCTCTTTTACTCGATTATCCATGATATTACCGAGCGAAAAAAAGCAGAAAAAGCTTTGCAGGACAATGAGACCCTGTACCGTACCGTGTTTGAAAATACCGGCACTGCAATGGTGATGGTTGAAGAAGATACGAAAATCAGCCTTTCAAATACAGAGTTTGCACGACTTGTCGGCCTGACACGTAAAGAGATCGAAGGAAAAAAATCCTGGACTGAATTTGTACTCCCGGAAGATCTCGAAAGGATGATAGAACAGCATAAACTCCGCAGGAAGCGACAAGAAGCCGCCCTTAAAAAATATGAATTTCGTTTAATAAGTATTGATAACCAGATACATGATGTACTGCTTTATATCGACATTATTCCTGATACAAAAAAGAGCATCGCCTCGCTTATTGATATTACCGAGTTGAAAAAAGCACAGGATTTGCTCAGACATTTCAACGAGGAACTTGAACAGAAGATCAGGGAGCGCACTGTCCAGCTACAGGCACTGAACCTGGACCTTGAGAAGGAAGTCGTGGAGCACGAACTGGCAGAAAAGCAGATCCGTGCAGCCCTTAATGAGAAGATGGTTCTGCTGCAGGAGATCCACCACCGGGTCAAGAACAACCTCCAGATCATTATAAGTCTCTTAAATCTCCAGACCCGGCAGATAAGTGATGAGAATGTAAAAAAGGTACTCCAGGAAAGCCAGAATCGTATCAGGGTCATGGCGCTCGTGCACGAGAAGCTCTACCGTTCAGATGATATCTCCCAGATTATCCTTTCAGAATATATCCGCAACCTGATAACAACCCTTCTCAATTTCTATTCATTGGATCGCCGTGGAATTGCAGTAAAAGTTGAAATGAAGGATATCCCCCTTAATATCGATACTGCAATCCCGGTCGGGCTTATCATCAATGAACTTGTCACAAATTCCTTAAAACATGCATTCCCGGATGGAAGGAAAGGGGAAATTTCCCTATCAGTTCAGAAGGAAAACCGCATACTAAACATTATTTTTAAGGATGACGGGGTCGGAATTCCCTCCGGGTTTGACTGGCGTAACGCCCCGTCACTCGGATTGCGGCTGATTATTACCCTTGTGGAACAACTTAACGGGACAATTGAACTGGACCGTAACAATGGAACATCGTTTATTATCACATTAACGGAAAAATAATTTTTTGGATCCCCGGCTCTTTTAACATATTTGTATGAGGATAAAGACGCGTTGGAAGGCATCAGTCGAGCTTGTGGTGTGACAGAGTTACTGCCCTGTAAAATCCATGCACGACAGAGTGCAAAAATTCATCATGATACTCCATTGCCCGTGATATGATGCATTTTTTATAACTGATTTTTTGGAAATACCGGCTCTGTTGAAATCCTAGATAGAAACAAGCAATCGCTCTTGGGGGCTCCAGCACATCGCAATTCCGCCCCCGCCGCCCGGGCATCCCCCAATATTGCGATAATCATTAGAAGGTTGATGAAAAACCCTGACAAAAGAGGGGGTAAGGGGATGCTCCCCTTGGGCTGCCTTTCCCTCTGGGAGAGAGTGGGGGTCACCCTCCTAGCTGCTGCAGAGAATAAACAAATTATAGGAAAAAGAGGATTTCAACAAAGCCGAAATACCCTCTTTCATTCACTCCCGAAACCGAAAAAATTGATGTGGAAAATTTTTTCGATAGCATACAGAATCGCAAAGAAAAATGCTGCATACAGGATAAAATTTGCCAAAAACTTCATCCAGCCGTCAATCCCCAAAGCTGATACGATTATGGTAGAGAGGGCATCGGCAATTAGTATCGCACAGAGAATACCGATAAAAAACAATGCCCATTTCTTAATTGTTGCAGATTCCATGGTTATACTTGGTTTTTTAGCTATTAAAACTTCAATTACCGGAAGGACCAGGAAATGGAGCTCTTCGCTGTTTTCCTCCCAAATCCGACGCCAATAAGGAGGATTAAGAGAAACTGTTATCGCATTACCTGTCAGAGTACTGCGTATGACGGATGATGCCGTTGAAACTTCCCGGGAACCAAAAAATTCTCAGACCGATGAAGAGATAAAAGAACCTGTAAAAAAAATGGGTCTGGCATTCTATTCTGCTCTCGCACTTGTTGGCGTGCTGGTCATCCTGGTTGTGGTCATGAATGTTCCGGGTATCCGGGCTTCTGCCGGAATAACCTTAACCCGTGCTGACTGGACGCTGCAGTCCTATGCGGATGGAACCGGGGATATTGTCCCAATAGTTAACGGGACTAAAGTTTTTGTAAAATTCGGCACGGATGGAAAGATGAGCGGTTCTGCCGGGTGCAACCAGTATGTTGCCACATATACAATGCGGGATTTTGCAATTACCATCTCCCCGCTTGCCACAACCATGATGTACTGCGAAAATCCGGATATCATGCAACAGGAATCAGATTATATAAAAGATCTTGGAAAAGCAGTCGAGCTTCGTATCAGTGAGTCGAACCTGAACCTCTATGATCCTTCCGGAAAACGCCTGCTGGTGTTTGAAGTCTCGCAATAACAATTTTACCGGAAAAAAACCGCCGGATCCCGGGTGTGATGGATCCCCCTGTTTTTAGAGGATGTGTCATTCCGGGTTCATGTTCATCGGAGATCTGGACTCCACCCAAAACCCACTATTTATCAGAAACCCCACTCCTCAACTATGTCCCCGGGTTTTAAAAAAACGGCGACCGAATAATAAAAAACCAGAAACAGGATATACTACACCGGGAGACTGGTAAACTATGGAAGCACGCAGCGAAAGAAAAGACGGGGTTCTCATCTTTTTTGTCACGGGAAGACTCGACGCATTCGGTGCACAGCAGCTGGATGCATGGACCCGCGAGGCACTGCACGACGATGACCATGAACTGGTTATTGACCTTGCAGGGTCATCGTACCTGAGCAGCGGTGGGATCCGCACGTTCAATGCCTTAAAAAAAGAGATGAAACGAAGAAACGGGCGGTTTGGACTCGCCAGCGTTACCGAGTACCCGAAAAAAGTGCTCGACATGGCAGGTTTTTCTTCTGTCTTTGACATGTTCCCGTCAAGTCAGGACGCAGTAAAAGACATGGTAAAAAAGCGCAGGGATCCAACGCTGTTCAATGATATTTTCTACAAAAAGATTTTTGGAGAGGGTGTCA
>JAPKXT010000196.1 GCA_026394695.1 Methanoregula sp. | reverse complement strand
AAAAAAATTAATGAACCCTTCGGTTTTTCCTGGTTCTCTGGATTTTCTGGTGTATAATTCTTTCCGGAATTATCTTTGACATCACTTTTTGTACATAGAATTTTAATAACAGGGACATGTACTTTCCTGCCTGCGGATAATTTCCTTCCCTAGTTGGTTCATGGTCCTCCCGTTCCCAAACGTGCCTGCGCTCCTCAAATGATGAATATTGGGGATGATAAGTCTGCATACCCCCACGTTCATTCACTCCTCAGTGCATCAATCGGGTCCATGTTGGATGCCCGCCATGCCGGGTAGAGCCCGGAAACGATACAGACTATTACTCCGATGATCATACCAATGGGGATATAGACGATGCTATCAGGCAGGAAGAAATAATCTGTCGTACCGATCATGTAACTCACCACCGAATACCCGATGACAACACTGCCGATCCCTCCAACAACGGCACCGATGATGCCAAGAATGAATGCCTCGTACAGGAACATCCGGCGTACCTCCCCGGATTCCGTTCCTATGGAGAGCAGGATACCGATCTCCTGCACCCGCTCGGTGACCGACATCATCATCACGTTGAAGATGCTCGTGGCAGCGACCAGGAGTGAGATGCCGCCAATCGCGAGGATGAACGTGGTCATCGTGCTCAGGGTCGAGGTGATGCTGGACAGCATGGTACTTGCATCCTGGATCCGGACAACGGGCTTTTTCTCATCAGTGTTTAGTTTCGCGTCAATCAGCGCTTCGGTACCCGTTATGTTGTCGACGTTTTTCGGTGCTGACACTATCCGCTGCCTGTCCCCGTTTCTTGAGAATCCCGACGATCTTGACCTCCGAGCGGGATCCTGATGTACTGGATCCAACCTTGATCTTGCTACCGAGTTTGAGGTTAAAGCTGGTGGCGATCGTGGACCCCACGAGGGCATCATTTGCACCAACAAGGTTTGTCCCGTTTTCGATCGTGAGGAACGCGGTGATAGCATCAGGATCGATCCCGTAGATCATGCCTCTGCCATTAACAGAGCCAAGCGTGAATTCGGTATTTGTCGAATAAATGGGGATGATATAACTTGCATTTGATCCCGCAGCCTGCTTGATTTTGGCAAGCTGGGTCTTGGTTATTACCGATGACGCGGATGAGGACGTGGTACTGGATCCCGGCGGACCCATCCTGACCGCATCCGGCGTGATAACAATGGTATTTGCTCCAGCAGAGAGCTGGTCTTTTATCTCCAGCTGCATATTGGTCCCCAGCATCCCCATCGTGGAGATGGCAACCACTCCTATCACAATCCCTATGGACGCTAAGATCGAGCGCAGGAAGTTCAGCCGGACACTCCGGACCGAAAGGTCAAAGAAAATATCTCTCATGATTCTGCAATCCTCCCGTCTTCGAGTGTTATCGTCCGGTGTGCGTACTCGGCAATCTTCGGATCATGGGTCACGAGGATGACCGTCTTTCCCTCTTTGTGAAGACCGACAAGAATATCCATGATTTGGAAGCCCGTTTTCCGGTCAAGGTTCCCGGTCGGTTCGTCACAGAGAAGGATTTTCGGGTCATTGACCAGAGCGCGGGCTACGGCCACACGCTGCTGCTGCCCACCGGAAAGCTGGGTGGGGCGGTGGGCGCTCATTTCCTTGTCAATCCCTACCGCTTCGAGCAGGGATGCGGCTTTGCCGGTGGTGTCCCTCTTCTTGTACTTCAGGATGAGCGGGTATTCCACGTTCTCGTATGCCGAGAGGAGCGGGATTAAGTAAAATTTCTGGAAGACATACCCGATAGTGTCGCGGCGCATATGGGTCCGCTCAAGATTTGTCATCTTGGCTACATTCCTCCCGGAAATATAGAGCTCTCCTGTGGTGGGGACATCAAGGATCCCCAGCTGGTTCATCATGGTCGATTTACCGGAACCTGAGGGTCCCATGAGCGCCACAAATTCACCTTCCATGATATCGAGCGAGACATGATTGAGCGCTGTGACGTCACCGGCCTCAAGATGGTACACTTTTGACGCATCCACGAGCCGGATAAGTGGGGTATCGGTCATATCCGACCCTCTTAACGTTTCTTCAGCTTTGCAGAGAGCCATTTTCGCTTCTTCCACAGCACGATACCAACAACGAGGATGATACCCCCGGCAATTACGGGATAAAACGAACTGATGCTACCGTTGCTGCTGAACAAACTGGTGGTACTGCCACCCGGGCCGCCCATACCGCCAGGTCCACCCTGAGGCATCCCGGAAGATGACCCGGATGCACTCGTATTCAATCTGGAACCCGTGGAACTTGTGGTCGAACTGAGATCAAGGATCTTCGTGACACGGTAATCATCGCCATTGTCATCCTTCCAGCTGAATACCAGGGGAACTGATGACAGATCAGTGCAGGTAAATGTCACTTCAAAACTTGAAGAGTCATCAGAAGCCAGGCTGCCGATCGCATACTCGGGGTACGTTCCCGTTCCTTTGGCAGGGGAACCAACAGTCACCACGAGTCCGTTCGCATCTGAGATCCCGGTGTTGGTGATATCCCCGGTAATGTCATAGCTGGAGCCTGATGAAGTGAGGGCAACATTGTTGACAGTGGGAACCGCTGCACTCTTATCTGTCCCGAATTTGATTGGAAGGACGACATTTGTTGTGTGTTGCGTGTCCCCGTTATCATAAATGACCTGGAATGTAAGATCGGATTCCTGTTCTGCGGTGACGCTGAAAGAAACATCAACGGAACTATGACCGTCAAGCGAACTGATGTATTTTGTTGATGGTTTCACATCCATACCGTTTCCCACAGGAATAACCTGGATATTTTTAATTTCACCTGCACGGGGATTGATAATGGTCAGGTTGACGCTCTCTGTAGCTGACCGGGTAAATGCATCCGGTGTTTCCGATACGACGACCTTTATGTCGGTTGAATCCACGTTGATTATGAGGGGGAAATGGATAGAGCCGCTATCAATGGTCGCCACGGTAAACAGCGCGAAATTTGTCCCATCAGGTGGATCTGCCTTAATCCGGAACGAGTATGAGAGAGTGGATCCGGCTCCGATATAACTCACCGTATCCCAGGTATCTTTGTTCATGATATGGACCTTCTCGCTCAGGATATCCGCATCGGAGAGGCCGACAGAGGATGTGCCTGAATTGGTCAGGGTCACGGTAATTGTTCCCTCTTCATAAGGATAGAAAACTTCGGGGTCCATGCTGTATGATGTAACATAAACAAGCGCAGCAGCATCTGTTGATGTCGAACTTGTTGAACTGGTTGAACTTGTCGTACTGTTAGTTGCCGCGGTTACCACGGAAACCATCAGCAACAGGAACATAATACTGATAATTGCGAATGATCTCTTCATTGTCTCTCCTTTATTTTAAAATCCTGATGTTATTGGAATCCGGCAGGATAGTTCCCTGTTTGGGAGCCGGCATCTTTGTGACGACGGTCCGGTCCCAATCCTGCTCAGCAAACATCTGCATCTTCATGCACCGGGAGTATATTATATTCGCATCACGGTGTGAGTCTTAATATTGACATAAAATGGAGATAATTAAACCACGAAGTTAACATTATCCGGATCGGGGCAGGAGAGCGTTTAACATAATGGCATCATGGACAAATTACTTGAAGAAATTACTTTGATACCCCCATAAAAGAGTGTAATTTATGCCTATAGCCCTTGCACAATCAGATCATTTCCCGTTCGACGGATTCTTTTTTATTAATGTGAGAAGCACATAGATTTGCTAAAAAAATTTCTGCATAACCTTGTTGCAGATATGCCTTGTCACTCGCACTCGATACCGGCAGTGCCAGCCATTCATGATACGGGTGATACAAAACTTTTTAGCCCCCTCCAAAAACTACCATTCAGAAAGCCGCTGTAATTGCTTCTTTGAACGAAATCCGAGAGAAATGACGAGACCGGATAAAAGTACATTCAGACTAACGGCCTTTTTGACAGAACGAGTTGTATAGCGGTGGAA
>JAPKXT010000039.1 GCA_026394695.1 Methanoregula sp. | reverse complement strand
AACCTCGCTGTTGATGGTTTTGCTTGATACCAGGGCGATTCCGTTGTCAAAAATGACCAGCCGGTCATTAAATCCCGCAATGCCCCCACTCCGGAAATAATCAACCCAAACTTCAGGTACCTTGGGGTTTGGTCCCGGTGTCGTCTTGGATCCAAGACAGCCGGTCACCAATACTGCGGCGATGATTAAAAATATGCATATCATCCACCTTTTCCCGATAATAATCCCCCCGTTTTAAAATCCAATAGAAATTGTCCTTGTCAGATCTGGACAACATCTATCTTTGAGGTCTTTGCAGCTGCTTTACGTTCGGGAAGGACCTCTTCAAGCGCCTTGATCAGACCATCGATTTTTTCATTGGTGAATGTTGCCCTGAATGCGGCAAGTTCTGTGGCATTCATGATCATAATCCCTTTTTTCTTCATGGGAAGACCGTGCTCACCGATCGGGTTTATGTCGATGGCAAGAGAGGCTGGCCGGTTCTTTGTCGCCGGAAGTCTGATGATGGAAACACCTTTTACCGAGGTGTTTTTTCGCTCCCAATCCTGTCCTTCTTCGATAAATGTTTTGAGCGTTTGCGATAATTCCATAAAAAGAACTATTGATTTATATATTAAAAGGCTATTCGTTATGATGCGAAAGTAACCTTTTATCCGGGGCACATTTTTTTACGCACCTGAAAAACAGAGTTCCTGCATATAACCAAACACAAATTCCGGATATCCTTTCAATACGTTGAATACCAGATCTTCTGACAATTGCATGTACCATGCCAACGATCACCATCTCTGCTGACCAGCAATTCTCGCTCGACAGGACACTTAGTTGTGGTCAGGTGTTCCGATGGGATCGCACAGATGATGGATGGTGGTATGGGGTCGTTGGCGTGCGTGTCATCAGGATACGGCAGGATGGGACGCAGCTCACATTTAACGGGGCACCCGGATCGTTTATTAAAAAATATTTTTCCCTTGATGTGGACCTCCTGCCTATCATCAAATCCATCGATCACGATCCCTTCATTCACACCGCAATCACTCAACGTGCCGGATTACGCTTGATCAGGCAGCCGAAATGGGAGTGCCTCATCTCTTACATCTGCTCGACGAATTCGAATATCCCGACTATCCGTCGCAGAATTGCCTCTATTGCTGAGCGGTTCGGCAAAGCACTCGAATTCGAAGGGAGAACGTATTTTGCATTCCCTGAACCCTCATCAATCGCGTGCAGGGGGCTTGATGGGCTGACGGAATGCCGGTTGGGCTACCGCCAGCCCTATATCTTTGACACATCCTGTTCGGTCACTGATGAGAAATGCTGGGAAGAGACGATCGACCAGCTCCCGTACGGAGATGCCCGCAAAGAACTGATGAAACTGAAGGGTATAGGCCCGAAAGCTGCCGACTGCATCCTTCTCTTTGCCTTCCAGAGGTACGAATCATTTCCGGTGGACGTCTGGATACGCCGGATCATGCGGGAACACTACCTTCCTGACCTTCCCGGCGACACACCATTGACCATACGTGAGTATGATACGATCCGCACTTTCGCACGACATCATTTCGGGAAATACTGCGGGTACGCGCAGGAATATTTGTATGCAGCGAGGGAAGGGTGAGTTCGAATTATTTCAGAGTGGGGGTTTTCAATTTTTTATGATGATGATGAGCATTCCGCCGCCCCTGACGGGGCGCCCCCGCGGCGGTTCAGGAGGATGTTCTTTTTCTTTGTCCTGAATTAACCGAATCTTGGCAAAGCAGGGATGCTTTTCCACCCCTGAAAACCCGTTATCGCGACGATTAATTCCCCGTTACTGAGTAGACCAATGTCTTACCTGCCTCACTGCCCACAGCCGGGGTCCCGCTCACGACAATCCTGATTTCCGAGGCTGTTGGTATGCTGCTTAAAAGGGGCACTTTTATGATCCGGCGCTGGTGGATACAAAGGCAGAACCCAGCGCTGTTCCGGAAACAGGACTGCCCAAGAGTAAAAGGTCCCAATCCTGCAGTTTTTTTAGAGATCGGCGCAATTACGGTTTATCACGAATGACAACGAAAAAAGAATCTAAATTTTTAAGAATTTTACGTGCCTATATCCCAGCTGCAGAGATATTTCTTCTGCTCACTGCTCATCGTATCGATGGAGAGACCAAGCGAGGCGAGTTTGAGGTTTGCGACCTGCTCGTCGATCTCTGCCGGAACTTCGTAGACCCCGCCTTTGAGTTTCCTGCCATTCTTTGCGATGTACAGGGCGCAGAGCGCCTGCAGGGCGAAACTCAAGTCCATTACTTCAATCGGGTGTCCCATTCCCTTGGGTGTAGCAAGGTTGACAAGTCTTCCCTCGGCGAGGACATGGACCGCTTTTCCATTCACAAAGAAGGTTTCGATTCCGTCACGCTGGATAACCTTTTCTGCGTGTTTGCGGAGCCACGCGATATCTATCTCGACGTTAAAATGCCCGGCATTTGAGAGTATTGCACCCTCTTTTAAGTTTTTGAAGTGCTTCTTGTCAATTACGCCAACATTGCCGGTTGTCGTGATGAAGATGTCTCCCAGTCTGGCCGCCTGGTCCATGGTCATGACATGATAACCATCCATATGTGCCTCGAGCGCCCGGCGCGGGTCAATCTCAGTGACGATAACCTTGGCGCCAAACCCATGCGCCTTCTTTGCCAGGCCTCGGCCGCAATAGCCGTAACCAGCGACGACAACATACTTTCCGGCAATCAGGGTGTTCGTGGTGATCATAATCGAGGTGAGGGCACTCTCCCCGGTTCCATGAACATTATCAAAGAAGCGTTTCATCGGCGTATCGTTGACTGCGACAACGGGAAACTTGAGTTTTCCTTCCGCTGCCATCGACCGGAGGCGGTGGATGCCTGTCGTGGTCTCTTCGCAGCCACCGATCACCTTCTCGATGAGATCGCGGCGCTTCGTGTGGATGTAATGGATGAGGTCCATCCCGTCATCGATGGTAATGACCGGCTTTGCATCCAGCACGAGATCAATCGCTGCGTAGTATTCTTCGACAGAGCAGGCTCGTTTTGCATAGCAATGAACGTTCTTAAACGAGTTGAGGGCTTCTGCAACATCATCCTGTGTGGAGAGCGGATTGCACCCGGTGATATGCACTTCAGCCCCCCCGGCAGCAAGTGTGGATACAAGGTTTGCGGTCTTTGCCTCAACATGGAGTGCCATGCCAATCGTCATACCGGCAAACGGTTTCTCCTTCTCGAACTGTTTTTTTATGGCGGCGAGGACCGGCATATACTGCGCAGCCCACTCTATCTTCAGCATTCCTGTACTCATGATACTCCTCAAAGGATGGTACTCAACGGGACACCGGCCCGGGTACTAATGTACCCTATGAGTAGGTACGCCAAGTTACATAAAAACTCCTGAAATGAACCTATTCCAACGAGATACTATTGACGGAGCAGGGAAACGTAGATAGGGGTTGAACTCCCAGATTTTACACATGGTGCTCACACGACGGATCATCCCCTGCCTTGACCTCAAGGAGGGGAGGGTGGTGAAAGGAACACATTTTCTGGGCCTCCGTGATGCCGGTGATCCGGTTGACCTTGCTGAACGGTACAATGAGCAGGGGGCCGATGAAGTTGTATTTCTTGATATAACTGCATCAAAAGAGAAGCGGGGCATCATTATCGAACTGATAAAGCGGGCAGCTGATGAGCTTTTCCTGCCGCTGACCGTGGGTGGGGGCATCCGTTCGCTTGTCGATATCCAGCAGATCCTCCGGGCCGGTGCTGACAAGGTGAGCATCAATACGAGTGCTGTGCAGGATCCAATGCTGATAACAAAGGGTGCCGAATCGTTCGGGACACAATGCATAGTTGTTGCAATGGACGTCCGCCGGAATTTTTCTGATAATAAAAACGCTATTCCGGTGCTTCTTGAAGATGGATCGATATGCTGGTACGAAGTTGTTATCTACGGGGGCAGCAAACCAACCGGTATTGATGCCGTCGCATGGGCGCGGGAGGCCGAAGAACGCGGCGCCGGTGAGATCCTGCTCACGAGCATGGAGACAGATGGCACAAAAAAAGGCTTTGATATTGCGATTACTTCTGCCATTTCTGATGCTGCCGGAATACCGGTGATTGCAAGCGGAGGTGTGGGCACCCTTGAACATTTTTATGATGGTTTTGCAAAAGGGAAAGCAGATGCCTGCCTTGCGGCAAGCGTCTTTCACTATGGCGAGTTCACCGTCAGGGATGTAAAAGAGTATCTCAGAGCGCGGGGTATCCCGGTACGGCTCTGAGGTCGAACTCGAACGCAGCAACGGAATGCTCGAGTTCAAACGCGTTCAGCACAAAGGGGTGTATCTCGCCAAAGACCCCGATCTTTTTTCCGGCCACAATGATGTCACCCCTTCGACCTTCAATGAATGCCATGTCGGCTGATTCTTTAACCGTATAATCGATGGAGAGCTCGTGAAGAACTGCATCGGCTGACGCATAGGCTTCCGAGAAGTCCGCGTCGGGGTGCATGCTGACACCGGCTGCCTGCTGGTAGGTGAGGCAGGAGTCCACGACGTCGCCCACCGTGAAGAGTCGCTGTGGGAGTTCGCGATGCCGGTTCAGGGCCAGAAATTCGAGAAGCAGGGGCAGGAGCTCGGTCCTGACCACCGTATTCTCGATGCTTATCGGGTGCATCACATGGAGGACCCCGCTCTTTTCCTCCCGCCGCATCTTTTTGTACAGCGTATCCTCGTTGGTGAGCGTGAACGGCATCACCTCGAGATAACCGAGGCCACAGAAGGCTTCGCGAGCAAGGGCCGCATTGACCTGCACAGGGTGGGGTTTTCCCACGGTGAACGTAGCCGGCGGCAGAGCCTGGATCCTGTCGTACCCGTACGCGATGGCAACGTCCTCGAATAGGTCCCAGTCGTGCATGATATCAGCGCGGTAACAGGGCACCTGCACCTTCACCTTGTCACCACCCACAGGTACTGCACCAAACCGCATCTTCTGCAGGAGCGATGTCATTGTTGCTGACGTCAGGTCGATACCGAGGAGCCGGGAGCACTCCTGTACGCTCACGGTCCTTTCTGCGGGGGCAAGCGTCGGGGTCTGAACGCCACCAATCCCGACACTTTCAATGGTGGCTCCTGCTTCTGCCATCGCTGTGCAGATAATGTTGACGGCGACGCCCACTGCACGCGTGTCCGTGCCGGTCGTATCGAGAAGAATGTTCTTTGTGTCGATGGTCACCCGCGTCCGTTCACCGTTGATGATCGGGGGAAACGAGAGTACGTGGTCGTCTTTGTCGACAATCAGCGGGAAGAGCGGGAAATCTTTGACGATCTTCGCGTAGTCCCTGCCTTTCGGGTGTTTCTCGAGGATCTCGTCCATGGTCATCTCTTCGGTATAATCTAGCGGGATAAACTTCCGGCTCCGCGGTGATGCGATATACCGGAACGGCGGTTTGACCGTGTCGAGGTCGTGGATGCCGATCGCTACCTTGCTCCTGCCCCTGCCAACTGCCCAATGAAGCGACTCCTGCAGGGACATGATGCTCTGGATGGATTCGTCATCGAACTCAACCCCGCGGATGACCGCTGCCCCGAGAACCGGACGGATTGTTACCAGCGCGGGATCAACAGTGAACGAAATGCCCGATGGTTTTACCTGGTAAGAGGGCAGGCCGGTCTCGATACCGAGGTAGCCTCGCATCGCCCGGGCAACGCCTTCCGTCGAGAAGAGGTCGGGACGGTCCGGGAAGAACTCCACGTCCGCATGGTCTTCTTCGGTCCGTTCCACATCCGAGCCTATGAGAGCGATCTTATCGAGGATCGTCTTTTTGTCGGTCCGTGTCAGCCGCTCAAGATACTTGTAGGGAAGCGTGATGACTGCCATTATTCCCCTCCCTTCGTGTAGCGCAGCGCAGGGGTTTCCCGCAGGAACGCCACATCACTCCGGTGCAGGTAGCGGAGATCTTTGAGACCAAGCCGGAGCATTGCAATCCGGCTTACGCCGAGACCCCACGCGAGCACCGGGTAATTGATCCCGAGCGGGGCGGTGACCTCCTCGCGGAAGACACCGGCACCGCCCATCTCCATCCAGCCAATGCCCTCGACAAACACTTCGGCATCGAGGCTCGGCTCAGTATACGGGTAGTAGGAGGGCTTGAACCGCACTCCCTCAAAACCCATGCGGTGGTAGAACTCACGGAGGATCCCGAGCAGGTTCCCGAACGTGACACCCTCGTCCATCACGATCCCCTCGAGCTGCTCGAACTCGGCAAGGTGGGTAGTATCGATGGTCTCCCGCCGGTAGACCCTGCCAACGCAGAAGGCTTTGACAGGGGGGTTGGGGTTTTTCGCAAGGTGCTGGATCGAGACGCTTGTTGTGTGGGTCCGGAGCACGCACTGTTCGGCCTTCTCCTCTTTCCAGACCCCGCCCCAACCGGTCGAAGAAGTCTCACCGCCGGTTTCATGCATGGCTTTCACCTTCTCATACCCTTTCGGGAGCGGGAGAGTCTCTTTGAGGTAAAAGGTGTCCTGCATCTCGCGGGCAGGATGGTCCTGCGGCTGGAAGAGGACGTCGAAGTTCCAATAGGACTGCTGGACAATGCCCCCGTAGAGTTCCGTAAACCCCATCTCGAGAAGAATCTCCCGCATCTCGGCGATGATCCGTTGGTAGGGATGGATCTTGCCAGGATACGCCTTTTTTGGGAGCTTGGTCACGTCATACCGGCGGAGATTGGCTGTTTTCCATGCACCGGTAAGGATCTGCTCGCGGGTGAGGGTACCGCTTTCCTCGCGGAGATCGAGACCTTTTTTGGCGAGCGAAAGTCCTGCGGGGGTGATCGCTATCGCGTACCTGACCGTCTCGGATTCCTGTACAATGCCACGCCTGATGAGTTCTTTTGTCCGGGGGTCAGAAGCAGTCGGGTGATTGAGGGCAGCTTCATCCGCGTCGGTGGAGGCTCCCGGTATTTTTACCACTGAGGTGCCGTCAACTTTTACCAGCCCCTTCTTTCTCAGCTGGCCAAACCCAATCCTGAACGCTTCGTGTTTCTGGAGATCGGCGAGCGTTGTTCCCGGCATGATGAAGCGGAAGAGCTGGGTTTCGGGAAGACCATTCTTTGCATATGCCTTCCCCTCTTCTGAATACACAAACTCTTTTGCCACAAGCCTTTCAACCGTTGCAACCCCCTTGTCTTCGGCAAGGTGCGCCCATTGCACCACCGCTTCGGAAGTTGCATCCAGCAGGCTCGCGAGATGCGGGGCATCTGCTTTGTGTTCTTTTTCAAGCACCGCAAGCAGCCGTTTCTCGTTCTGTGTCAGTTCCGCCATATTACACCTCGATCTTTTCTGCTGCTGCATCCATCTTTTCCCGGAAGTCTTTGAGGAATGCAACCACACGTTCTGCAGTCTCTTTCTTGCAATTGCCGCACATGATCTCACCGGAAACGCATTTCCTGCGAATCTCTGCAAGCTCTGCATCATCTGAAACCATATGGAAAAGATTGAGCAGGTACAGGGAACACTTGTCCGGTTCACCTCCACGACGCTTCTGTTCTTCCCGGGTCATTTTTCCACCGGTAATCCCGCTCATCACCTTCTTTCGTATCGTCGCCTCAGGTTCGTAAAATGAGATGATACTTTCCGGGATACTACTGGACATCTTGCCACCGGTAAGTCCCGGCATGAAGATATGGTAGGTAGATGAAGGAGTGTAGAATGCAAACCCGCCATGAGCCCGCTCTATAAGGCGCACCTTTGCACTGACATCAGAGCACGGCGCACCTTTGATATCCACATGCCCCTCGTACTTCTTTGCATCCGGGAAGGCGGCTTTGACCGCATCAAGCGCCTGCTCCGGGGCATTTTTTGACCGGACGCTGATAAAGCCATGCCGCTCTTCGACCGTGAACATGCGGAGTTTGTGGGCGACACCCCGCGTGAGCCGTATGTGCGGGTCCTGGTCAATACCTACCGGCACAACCGTCGGGGCGGGTTCGCGATCGATCTGGGGGAACAGGATGTCTGCCACCTGCGTGATCACACTGTCGGCATGGGCGAGATTGGTCTCAGGAGAAAAACCGTAAATTGCTGATAGTTCTGAGAAATTCACTTTGGTTGCGGCTTCAAATGCAAGGTCTTTTAACCGGTTGTTTTTACTCTGGGAATAGGTCTGTCCCTCAAACCCGAGGGCGTAGAGGCATGCAAGGTACTCCTTGCCGAATTCTTTGCACGTTTCCCACGAGATACCGCGGACGGCATGCGCTTCCCGGTCTGCAATCGTCACATAGCCGTTACCGCCCTGTTCAACATGCCAGACTACCTCCTTCATCACCATCAGGTGACCGAGGTGAGGGTGCCCGCTCGGCATGAATCCCGTAAGGACATGAAATGGTGTGTGGTTGCGTATCGCAGCGGCGATCTGGCGGTAGTCCCGGTGCCCGACAACAATACCGCGGCGCATGAAATACGGGACGCTGGGGAGTTCCGGGATAACCGGGGCGATAGGATCGATGCCGAAATCTGAGAATAGTTTCTCAACATCGACAGACTGGTTGCTTGACCAGGGATTTATCTGAGGTTCAGGCATGGTAGGCGCTCACAGTTTGATTCGTGCAAATTCCACGAACTGGATTCCGTTAGTATGTACAGCGCCAAACAACATCTTCTTTTTGACACTGTGTGCCATACGGACAGAGCGTGAGATCACGCTCATAGGGAGGGGGGCCTCTTTTTCGACTGCATGCACCAGCATATCAGAATGGACATTCTTCCCGCAGTAGACACGGAAATGGTGACCAAACTTGTATCCCGTCCGGGGAGTGAAATCGTGTCCCCTGAGCTCAGAATAAACCTTATCTTTTCCTGCAAGTTCACCGTCGGTCTCGCATGCAAGTGCAAAATACTCACCAGTAGTGATGGGGGTATGACCTTTTTTGAGCACAATAATTCCTTTCCCCATCAGGTAGAGCAGTTCAACCGGGGCGAGCATCAGACGTTCATCGTCAAGCCTTTTGCCAAAACCTGACTGTTCGAGATCTGAATGAGCCGGCGCCATAACCATCGCGGATTTTCCTACCAGTATCGCTTCCGTGGGGGATATTTCAGGTAAATAGTTGCAGGGTTCCGCCAGTTTCTGGAGTTTGATCTCGTAATAGGTCAGCTCTTCCTCGTCATCGACCACAGCGAGAACATACTGCTTGCGCATATTTCTTGAGGCCACAACCTCTTCAATGAGTTTTTCAAACCAGATCGGATCGCGTTCTGACAGGACCCGGACAAGATAGAGCGACTCGCCAGTACCGGGCTTTTCACCCCGCTTGAATACCCGGAAATCGTGCGGCCCGGTCTGCACAACATAGCCGCGCTCACGCAGGTCGCGGTACACTAAAAAACTGCGGAGGAAATTGCGCTGGTCAGCAAACTCAGAAAACAGGGTGTTGAAGTTGTACCCGGTCACGTCGATCTTCTGACGGTGGAGGAGATACAACGCCTCTTGGGGGGATAGTTTTACCCCATCCTTTTCCAGGCGTCCGTATCCACTTTGTTCATAGAGTATGCGCCCCTCTTTTCCCACACGCACCGCTGTGCCATCGAATGTTGCCTTCACTGCCGGATCTATTGTGTGTAGATGATAATAAGAGCACTCTGAACGCCGCGCAGGGTTTTTACGCGGTTGGCAAACAACTGAGGGAAATCCTTATGACCGCCTGTCACTATTGACAACGAGAACAGGGTGCAGATTCATGTCCGCGGGCCGGACGAAGATGTACTGGTCACCTGCGCAAGGTGCGGGAGCAGGAGAACGGCTGCGGCACCAAGGACTAGAATACCGGCGATCACAACGACCCTGCCCGGCATACCGGAGCCGGCAACGGGACCTGATACCCGTGTACCTGGGGCAGCGGCAGGAGCCGGCTCCGGAAGCGGTGCCCCGCAGGTAGTGCAGAACTTCTGAACCGGGAACTCCCGTGCTGCGCCACACTTCGGGCAGAATCTCCGGGCCATGGTTGTATGAGCGTGATTACCGGACAGGTTAAAAAAAGGTA
>JAPKXT010000180.1 GCA_026394695.1 Methanoregula sp. | reverse complement strand
ATCACCGAGCAAAAGCGGGCAGGAGAAACAGAGCAGAAACTGACCGAATTCCGGGAAAGTGTCATCACGAATGCACGGGTCTGGCTGAGTGTTCTTGACCACAGAGGAAAGATACTCATGTGGAATACAGCCGCAGAGGAGATCAGCGGCTACCGTGCTGAGGAGGTCATCGGGAAGAATGAGATCTGGAAACTGCTCTACCCCAAAAAAGAGTACCGGAATCACATCACCGATACAATAAACCGAATCATTCGTGATCAGAAGTATCTCGAAAACTTCGAGACGACCATCCTCTCCAAACAGGGGAATGAGAAGGTCATTTCCTGGAACACGAAGGGTATCCCCGATGCAACAGGAAGAATATCAGACTATATCGCTATCGGGGTGGACGTGACTGACCGGCAGCTGGCAGAGAGGATGCTCCGGGAGAGCGAGGAAAAATACCGGGAATTTTTCACTACCTCCCGCGACTGCGTATTTATCACAACACCGGATGGGCAATGGATCGAATTCAATGATGTCGCGCTGGAGATGTTCGGGTTCGCGAGCCGTGAAGAACTTTCCAAAGTACCTATCCCCCAGCTTTATGAAAATCCTTCAGAGCGTACAGCATTTCTGAACCTCATTATACAGCAAGGGTATGCGAAGGAGTTCCCGGTACGGTTGCGGCGAAAAGATGGAGCCGTCATTGATACGCTGATCACCACAGTTCCGGTAAAAAACCCGGATGGGTCCACACGGGCATTGGTCGGTACCATTCGGGATATCACCGAACGCAAGCGGGCCGAGGAAGAGATCCATCTGCTGAACGCAACGCTCGAACAGCGTGTCCGCGACCGCACACAAGAACTCGAGCAGGCAACAGAAACGATCCGAGCCTCGCTGGACGAGAAAATTGTTCTCCTCCGCGAGATCCACCACCGGGTCAAGAACAATCTCCAGATCCTCATCTCGCTTTTGAACCTGCAGTCCCGGACCATCAACGACCCCCAGATCAAGGAGGCGTTAAAAGAGAGCACCCAGCGCATCCTTGCAATGTCGATGGTGCACGAGAAGCTCTACAGCGGCAGTGACCTTGCCCATATCGACTTTATCAGTTACCTCTCGTCGCTCGCAAAGTCGCAGGTCGACTTCTACCGGCTGGGACCGGCCAAAGTAACGCTTGAAATAACCGGAGAGAATATTATGCTTGACATCAACACTGCCATCCCCATGGGGCTCGTAATGAACGAGCTGCTTTCAAATGCACTCAAACATGCATTCCCCGGTGACCGGAAGGGAACGATCCGGATTGATGCACGGGAAACGGAAGGCCGGCTTGATATTTCTCTTGCCGATGACGGAGTCGGGTTGCCGGAAGGGTTTGACTATGCAACTTCCCCATCACTCGGGCTCAGGCTGGTTCACATCCTCATCGAGCAGCTCTCCGGGACAATTGAACTTAAAAAAGAGAGGGGAACAACGTTCAATATCGTAGTGAAGGAAAAACGATGAACTATAAATGAGCATCCGGCTTACCCCATTGAATCGTTTTTTCCGGAGTAATGTGACAACGACAATAAATTTTTTTAAAGGTGGTTTTTTGTTTATTCCCGAGTCTTGTACGATACCTGCTGGTCAATGACTTGAATGACATCGCCTTCGGTCATCATGACAAACACATCCATGCTATCCAAACCGGTTGTCCTTTCGGGTTCAATGTTCTTCCAGCAACCTGTCAGAAGTCATTCACCCGTGAAAACTTCCATTTTTATGGTACGAATCGTGACAGGTGAATGCCAAGGCTCATCACCCATCACTAAAAACACTGTCCTACGTACATTCCGGTCATCGTTCTTGCTGCTGTGTTCGTGCTCATAGCAATCCGGCAGGTTGGGAAATATAATCTCAAAATCTGGCAGATCATGCTTGGTGGAGCAATAGCAGTCCTCATCACCGGACAGGTATCCCTTCCCGATGCACTGGGTGCGATCAATACCGATGTCATGCTTTTTTTGTTTGGCATGTTTATCGTTGGTGAAGCAATGGTGGAAAGCGGATATCTTTCCCTGCTTTCTCATCGTTTTTTTTCCTGTGCCCGCACTCCGGACCAGGTGATTTTTTTCCTACTGTTTGGGGCAGGTATCCTTTCTGCCCTTCTTATGAATGATACGCTTGCGATCATCGGGACACCATTAGTGCTCGGGCTTGCCACAAAGTTCCGTCTCTCCCCAAAACTGATGCTTCTCACGCTTGCCATCGCAGTCACGACCGGCAGTGTCATGAGCCCGATTGGCAACCCGCAGAACCTGCTGGTTGCGGTGAACAGCGGGATGCAGACACCATTCGTAACGTTCGCACTATACCTCCTCATGCCAACGCTCATCAGCCTCATTGCCGCGTTTATCCTTCTCCGGTTTTACTTCCGATCGGATTTTTCTGCCCGGGTCCTTGACCACGATACTACCCTGACTGTCGATACAAAATTATTCTTTCCCGTAAAATGTTCGCTTGCCATCCTCCTTGTCCTTGCTGCTGCAAATATCATCGTATCCCTTTATAGCGGAAAACTGCTCTTACCACTCCCGTTGATTGCCCTGTGCGCTGCGGTCCCTGTTATCCTGTTAGGGACAGACAGACTGATACTTTTAAAAAATATTGACTGGTTCACGCTTGTGTTCTTTGCCTCGATGTTTGTGCTGATGGAGAGTGTCTGGCAGACCGGGTTTTTCCAGTCATTTGTTGACCAGAGCATGGTAACTTCCATCCCGATGATTCTTGGGACAAGCGTAATCATCAGCCAATTCATCTCGAATGTTCCCTTCGTGGCCCTGTTCCAGCCGATGATCCTGCAGGCAGGGGGAACAACTGCACAGATGATGGCACTTGCAGCGGGCAGTACGATCGCCGGCAACCTGACCATCCTTGGTGCTGCAAGCACCGTGATCATCATCCAGAATGCAGAAAAGCAGGGCGAAACCCTCACGTTTTTCGATTTTGCAAAAGTGGGAATCCCACTGACGGTAGTTCAGGTGCTGGTGTACTGGATATGGCTGATGCTACTGCCGATGTAAAAAATGATGATGAAGTCGCACGTTACTGCTTTTAAAAAGACTATTCTTGTATCGTCCCCATGATAAAATCTGATATCTCAAGAGGAAATCAATAATACAACCGCATCGTAACAATTGGTCTGGAAGTATCACGATTATGGCAGAATACAAACTGGAAAATACGGATAAACCCGACAGGAAACGTGAAGAACTGAAAGGCAGGGTCCTGCATCTCAGGGACCTCGTGAGCTATAACGAGGGCACGGTAGCAAGCCGGATGATCATCTCGCGCAAGGCGGGAAATATCACCCTTTTTTCCTTTGACGAGAACGAAGGGCTCTCGGAGCATACCGCACCGTTCGATGCCGTGGTCACTATTCTTGAAGGGGAATGCGAGGTCTGGGTATCGGGCGAGACCTTCACAATGAAGGAGGGAGATACAATCATCTTTCCGGCAAACGCTCCCCATGCCCTGTCCGCGATCACGAAGTTCAAGATAGCACTCACGATGATCAAGGAGTGAGTGAAAAAATGGGCGGGGATGAAAAGGACGGGTACTATTGTTCGGTCTGCGGGGGGATTCCTCCGGATAAGATCACGACAAAAAGGGTGCTTATCGATGGCAAGGAGACAGGCATTGACCACCTGGACTGGATCTTTGAGGAAGTGGAAAAACTCAAAATCGTCGATGACGTTCTCCTTTCAGATGAGCTCATTAAAAGGGTAAAAACTTTCAATTACGTGCCCACGAAAAAGAGCGGTGAGTACGCGGTGGCGCTGCTTGCCGAATATAAAAAACGCCCGTCGTGAGGAGAACGTGGGTAAACGCACCGGAGTTCTTAATCCCCGGTATCATAATTATCCTTTAAGAAAACGAGGCGCAGGATGGAAGTAATCTTAAAAGTCATCTCTTTTTTTGTTGCACTGTTTGTGATCGCAAATGGAGTATACACGGTGTTCATGCCCCCCTCCGGTGATGAGGCGGCAGGACTTGCCATTATAATAGTGGGGATTTTTATTTCTATTATCGTCATGTGGATCTCCCGCAGTCAGGATGAAGAGAGCCGGACCTGAACGTTTTTTTCCGGTAAACATTTTTCCGGCGTACCGTGAATATCCAGGAATTGTGAGGAGTTCGTACCTGATAGTGCTGGAGATCAGTGGAACGTACGGCGTGGTCTCTCACCGGGAATTACGATACGGTCCGCGGTTATTTACCGTATTGATACCCTTTTTATCGATCCTGCTCATACGTTGTGCATATACCAATAATGAAGAGTGTCTCGATGAAAATCACGGATGTAGCAAAAGTTGTATCAGGACCGAACCCTCATCATGTGGACGCGCGCAGGATATATGAGTCCCCGCACGCGATGGCCGTTGTTATCACCTTACAACCCGGTGAAGCATTAAAAAAACACATCACCCCGGTTGATGTATTCTTCTATGTCCTGGAAGGATCCGGTGTTGTGGAAATCGGTGATGAGAAACAGACGGTTGGAAAAGACATGCTGGTTGAAAGCCCGGCAAAGGTCCCGCACCGCTGGAGCAACGAGAGTTTGTCCGTGTTCCGCGTCCTTGTCGTGAAGGTGCCAAAGCCCACGGAAGAAACGAAGTTGCTCTGATCCACAAAGAAGAAGATCGGGAGAGACCCATGACCGAACCGGAAAAAAAGAAAGCAGAATTAAAAATTTCAGGAATGCACTGTGCCACCTGTGCGATCAATATCGAAGAGTCCCTCTCGCAGGTCCAGACTGTTTCTAAGGTACAGGTGAATTTCGGCACTGACACCGCTCATGTTGAGTATGATCCCCGGAAGGTCTCGATAACCGAACTGGAAAAAGCAGTAAAAGATGCCGGGTATGATGTGGTGAACCGGGAAGTCACCCTCAAAATCGGGGGAATGGTTTGTGCCACCTGCGTCCAGACAATTGAGGCTGCGCTCCGGGCACTCCCCGGTATCGTGTCTGCAAACGTGAACCTCGGTACCGAGAAAGCATACGTCAGGTTCAACCCGTCATTATCAGCCATCCCGGATATGAAACGATCCATTGAGGACGCGGGTTACCAGTATCTTGGGATTGCAGGTGAGGTGAGTGAGGAAACTGAAAAGGCGGCACGGGAAAAAGACCTTCATGATAAATTTCTCCGGTTTACTCTCGGGTTTGCCGTAAGCATCCCGCTGATGCTTGCCATGTGGGTACCTCTCCCGGTTCCCATGCAGACCCTTGCCTACGTCATGCTGGTCATCTCGACTCCGGTTTTTTTCTATGTGGCCTGGCCTATCTTCCGTGCCGCCTCCATGGCGCTGCGCAACCATTCGCTCAACATGGACGTGATGTATGCGATGGGTACCGGCGTTGCATTTGTCGCAAGCGTGATGGGAACCTTCGGCATCGTCCTCACCCACGACTTCATGTTCTACGACACCGCGATCATGCTCGCCGCGTTCCTCATGCTCGGGCGTTACCTTGAGGCACGGGCAAAAGGGAGAACTTCTGAAGCTATCAGGAAACTTGCCGGGCTCCGGGCAAAGACTGCCACAATTATCCGTGAGGGAAAGGAAGAGGAAATTCCTGTCGACGATGTAATCGTTGGAGACATTGTTGTGGTGAAACCCGGCAGCAAGGTCCCGGTTGACGGTGAAGTTGTGACTGGCGAGAGCTATGTCGATGAATCCATGATCACCGGTGAGCCGATCCCCCCTCTCAAAGCCAAAGGCAGCCGGGTGGTTGGCGGGACCCTGAATACCAACAGCGTGCTTTCCGTGAAAGCTACAAAAGTCGGCAGGGAAACGGTACTTGCCCAGATCATCCAGCTTGTTGAGGATGCTCAGGGGTCAAAGCCACCGGTGCAGCGGATTGCAGATACCGCAGTGACGTACTTTATCCCGGTGGTACTTGCCATTGCGGCAACCGCGTTCATTGTATGGTTCTTCGTGTTCCCGGTCCCACCGGATCCGCTCCTCTTTGCCCTGACCGCGTTAATCTCTGTCCTTGTGGTTGCGTGTCCCTGTGCGCTTGGACTGGCAACACCGACCGCTGTCACCGTTGGTATCGGCCGGGGGGCTGAGCTGGGTATCCTGATCAAAAATGGTGAAGCCCTTGAGGTTGCCGAAAAGATCACGACTGTGGTGTTTGATAAGACCGGGACACTGACCAAAGGAAGACCGGAAGTAACCGACATCCTTCCGGTCGGTATATCAGAACAGACCCTTCTGGGATTTACTGCAAGCGTAGAGAAGAACTCCCAACACCCCCTTGCGCAGGCAGTGGTACGCAAGGCAATAAGCACCGGGGTTGCTATCGAGCAGGCTGATCACTTTGACACCTTTGGCGGCAAAGGTGTGGTTGCCGTAGTGCTCAAAGAAACAGTCCTTGTAGGCAATCGCCTCCTCATGCAGGAAAAAGGGGTAGTGATCCCAGAAGAGGTTGAAGCCCGGATCACGTCATTTGAACAGGATGGCAAAACAGCGATACTGATAGCTGCCGGCAACCAGATGGCAGGTGTGATCGCTATTGCAGATACTCTCAAGGATACCAGTACGGAAGCGGTCCGCCAGCTCAAAGCAATGGGTATTCAGGTTGTCATGATCACCGGTGACAACAAACGTACCGCCAATGCCATCGCACGCCAGATTGGGATTGAGCGGGTGGTGGCACAGGTGCTCCCGCAGGACAAGGCTGCAGAAGTTAAGGCACTCCAGGAAAAAGGTGCGATCGTGGCATTTGTTGGTGACGGGATCAATGATGCGCCCGCTCTTGCTCAGGCAGATGTCGGGATCGCTATCGGCAGCGGTACTGATGTGGCAATTGAAAGTGGTGATGTGGTACTGATCAAGGATGACCTGCTGGATTCGGTGGCAGCGATCCAGCTCTCCAAAAAAGTGATGGGCAGGATCAAGGGTAACATCTTCTGGGCTTTTGCCTACAACACCGCACTCATCCCGGTGGGAGCGGGGGTGCTCTACCCGTTCTTTGGTTTTGTGTTCAAACCCGAACTTGCCGCCCTCGCAATGGCGCTCAGCTCGGTAACGGTGATCAGCCTCTCGCTGCTGCTCAAAAAGTATATACCCGAGGCAAAGAAAGGGAGATAACTGAGGTGAAAGCATGGCGATTGATCCTATCTGCAAGATGACCGTTGATGAAAAAACGGCAAAGTTCACCAGCGAGTACAAAGGCAAGAAGTATTACTTCTGCGCACCCGGCTGCAAAAAGAAATTTGACACCGAACCGCAAAAGTATGCATAACAAAAACCGGGCAGTCTCATCAGCGCGATGACGGATTACAATCCAATTTTCTCTTATTTTTCTTCATATTTCCCGATCATCTTGATATAGAAACAAAAATCACCTTGATCAACGGATAAAATTCACACTGCACCAAAGGTGCATGGGGCGAAAAATTGTCGTTTCTCGTCATAAGTCCGGAACTCTATTCCTGGGTAATTCTCCCGCTCCTGATATTTTTTGCACGCATCTGTGATGTGAGCATGGAGACCATCCGTGTTATTTATATCTCGCGGGGGATCAAGTATCTCGCCCCGATCATCGCGTTCTTTGAAATTGTCATCTGGCTCCTTGCCATGGAAGTCGTGATGAAGGACCTGTCCAATATTGCAAACTTC
>JAPKXT010000104.1 GCA_026394695.1 Methanoregula sp. | reverse complement strand
GGTGATCTCAATAGGCGTCAGGGATATAAAATTTTTCTTGGTCTCCGCTTCCGAGTTGAATACAGCGGATAAACCGGCTCTGTTGAAATCCTTATAAAAAACAAACAATCGCTCCTGGGGGCTCCACATTTTCATGCTTCCATCCCCACCGCTCGGGTATCCCCCCTGTTGTGATAACTCCTGATAAGGTTGAAAAATACTCCGAGAAAAGAAGGGGTCAAGGGGATGCTCCCCGCATGCTGCTTCCCCCTCTGGGGGAGAGAGGGGGTCACCCTCCTTGCTGCCGCAGAGAATAAGCGAATTACAGAAAAAAGAGAATTTCTCATGAAAATCGTAATAATCAGATATAATGAGAGAAGGTTCATCTTTTACCATTGCGATGAACGACGACGCCCCCGACGGGGCGCCCCCGCGGTGGTTTAAGTGACTAAAAATGCAAAAAACCTCCTTGCCCCGCCGTGCCTCGGAGAGGCCTTGAGGCGGGGGACTCTCGTAACTAATCGATTTTCATTGTTCGGATGTGAACGTACAAGTTCATGTGCATTGCAACAGAGCCCAGATATCATAAGAAACTTCAAAAAGAGGAACTACCCTATCTCCTGCATTTCATCTGCCACGTTGACTAAACGAAGAATCATGTTGAGCGCTGCACGGAGTGCTGCAATATCCTGTGCCTCAACCTTGAGCACGAGTGTATCCTCCCCTTCAAACCAACACGTGGTTGTTGATCGGGGATTCACCTCATCAGAAAGTTCCGGAGCCAAAGCCTTGTAGATCTGCTGCGTATGGGATGTTGAAAACCGGAAAACAGCCTCGTGAAGCAGCATAGGATTACCTTGTACAGGTATATGCATAAAAAAGGTAATAAAATATTTTTTCCGGTTTCTCTGTGCCAGATAACACAGTTAACGGGCTTTTAACTCTTTTATTGCTGCCCCGCGCTCTTTGAAGAGAATACGGTGACCGCAGTAGGGACACCGGACGTTGACGTCAATCTCAACTTTTTGTTTACACCGTGCGCACTTATATGAACTCATACCCGATCCTGACTTATCCTTTTATTTGCTCGAGAGTCCGGTCTATTGCGCGCTGGGCAATCTTCATGGCCGGTGTCTGTGGCTGATATGCCCCACCGGCAAACTTGTACCCGCATTTGCGGCATTCCCAGATACCGGTACCCTTCCGCTGGACGGACTGCATGTCACACTTCGGGCAGCGGTGGAGGGCCCCTGAAATTGCTTCAATATCAGCAACTCTCTTTCGTACAAATCTTCCGTACCGGCAGCCAAAACGTCCGGCACTACCTGTCACTTTTCCTTTTGCTTTATGAGTCGAGCTTGCCATAATGCATACCCATCGATCTGTCTTCTTTTATTTGTCCTCGTAACTAATATACTTGATTGAGGATTTTTACCTGCCCTTCCCCTTTTGAGAGTTTGTTGACGAGATCATAGAATTCTCCCTGTATCCCGGCAGGAATACGGACCACGCAGACCCATGAACCATCTTTCTGCCACTCATCCTTCTCCATCGTGGATCCGGCTGCGATGTCCCCATAAGCTTTTGCGGCAAAATCCGCCGGGATCCGAATCGCAAGCCGGAGTTCTTCAAACCGGATGGGAAGGAGCGGTCTTAACGCTTTGACTGTTTCTTTGACCTGTTCGTCAAGATGTTTGAACGGATCGATGTTAACCCTCGCCTCCTCCATTGCCATCTCTATCCGGTGCGGGGGGTGTGGGTGACCGGTCTGGGGGTTAATGGCATTCCTTGCAATAAAGGTGATAACCTGTCGGCGTTTGTCCTCAATCATCTGTTTACGTTGTTCGGAAGTGAGATGGATCTCACCTTTTTCGATAATCCGCCGTGCAACAGTATCAAATACCGTAGTATGGAATACCTTTTCCAAAGATTCATCCGATGCACGCGTTCCCCGTGAAGCGTTGCCAAAGACATTTAATGCTGCAACTACATCTTCGATATCGACCTTCTGGCCCTGCCGTACCAGTGCTGCCTGGTTTGGATCAACGAGAATTTCAAAGCGCTCTCCGAAACTCTCGAGGCGTGCTACCACGGCCTTATCGAGTGGTATCATGGGAATTCACTGCTTGAATTGTCCGACAAATGTGGCAACTTCTTCTTTGCTCATCTTACGGAAAACCGGATTCTCGCGTCCGATCACACCGATTTCGACGGTGTCAACATCGAACTTCCCTTCGGTGGCAGAATGCAGTGCCTTGAGACCGAGAAGGATTACATCTTTGACCTCTGATTCCGCATTATATTCTTCTTCAAAGACCTTCATCGCCGCGGGGCGTCCGATACCAATACCCGTTGCTTTGTATTCCAGAAGGGTCCCGGAGGGATCTGTCTCAAACAGACGGCACTCGCCATCACTCACGCCTGCAATAAGAAGTGCTGTTCCATACGGGCGAATGCCACCATACTGGGTGAGTGTCTGCATATGGTCACAGAGTTTTTTTGCCAAAGCTTCGACTTCTATTGGCTCATCGTAAGAAACCCGGTTGATCTGGCATTCGATCCGTGCCCGGTCTACCAGAGCACGCGCA
>JAPKXT010000091.1 GCA_026394695.1 Methanoregula sp. | reverse complement strand
CTGCTTATCGGGGACCCGGGTATTGCCAAGAGTCAACTGCTCCGGTATGTCGTGAAACTTTCACCGCGGGCAATCTATACCAGCGGGCAGTCCTCAACCTCAGCCGGTTTAACCGCAACTGCAGTGAAAGATGAATTTGGTGACGGGCGCTGGACGCTGGAAGCAGGTGCGCTCGTTCTGGCCGACATGGGTATCGCGGCGGTGGATGAGATGGACAAAATGCAAAAAGAAGATCGCTCTGCCCTGCACGAAGCCATGGAACAACAATCCATCAGTGTCGCCAAGGCCGGGATCACAGCCACCCTCAAATCGCGCTGCGCTCTCCTCGGTGCGGCCAACCCGAAATACGGAAGATTCGATATGTGGGGCGATATTTCCGACCAGATCAATATGCCCCCCACCCTGCTCTCCCGGTTTGACCTGATATTCATCATGACCGACCAGCCCGAACAGAAGCGTGACCTCGCCATCGCCGAACATATCCTCAAATCACATGGTATCGGGGAACTGATTGCCCAGAATAAGAAAACACCCATCCCGGGTATTACTGATGAATACATCAGGGAGCAGCTCAAGCCGATCATGCCGGATATCGAGCCTGCGCTTTTCCGCAAGTATGTCGCGTACTCGAAACGGTCCTGCTTTCCCATACTGTCCACTGAGGCAAAAGACGCACTGGTCAGTTACTACCTCAAGCTCAGGGGGATTGCCGAACAGAACAAGCCGGTTCCCGTTACTGCCCGGCAACTGGAAGCACTGGTCCGGCTGGCAGAAGCGAGCGCACGCATACGGCTCTCGAATACCATTGAACAGCACGATGCTGAACGGGTAATCCATATCGTGGATGCCTGCCTTCGCCAGATTGCATACGATGCCAGGACCGGAAGCTTTGATATTGACAAGATAGCAACCGGCATATCCAAAGAGAAGCGCGATATCGTCCGCGTGATCAAGGATGCGATTCGTGACATTGGCGGTGAAGGGCGGCGCGCGGCAAAGGACCAGGTTATTGACCTTGTGGTGTCAAAAGGGTTTTCGCGGGATAAAGTTGAGACAGGAATCGACATGCTCGTACGATCGGGAGAGGCGATGGAACCCAAACTGGGTATCCTGCAGTTGATATGAGAGGAAGAGACCATGATACCTGACCGGGACCGGGCAATTTTTGAGGCGGGGATAAAACTGGGAGCACTCTACCACCAGTGGGTCGGTACCCCCATTTCACGGAATTCTGCTGCTAGTGTTGAGAAGGCGATCGAACAGGCAGTGATCCTCCAGCCATTCGTAGAAGAGATCACGGTCAGGCTTGATCGTACCCTGATGACAGAAAACACCTTCGGGTACAGTGAACTGTCCGGGCTCATGTTTGATGTTGAGATTGTAACGCGGGTCGGGTTTACCTATTGCCGGGCACGGCTTGCTCCCAAAGACGGTTACCCGCTCATGCAGGTTGCGGAGTGCAATGAAATCCCCGGCGTTTCCCGTCACTGATGATCATATTCATATCGACCCGGTAAACGGGCGGGGGATAGAGGCAGCTAAAGACTTTCAGCGATCGGGGGGGACCCATCTCTTTTTAGTTTCAAAACCTTCATGGTCACTCTCTGTTTATCCATCCCGTGGTGCGGACTATGCAGCAGTCTTTGATGAAACCCTCCGTGTTGCACGGCTGATTGAAGAGATCGGCGTAGTAGTATTTCCGGTTCTCGGGGTACACCCCGCTGAAATCAGCAGGCTTTCAGAACGTATGCCTTTACCGGAAGCTACCGGGGTTATGAAAGCCGGTATTGATTGTGCAGCAGCATATGTAGAGGACGGTAAAGCGGTTGCCCTGAAAAGCGGCAGACCTCATTACGAAGTGAGCCCGGAAGTCTGGACTGCATCCAATGAAGTTCTGACCCATGCCCTGGACCGGGCTGCCGGGTGCAGGTGCGCGTTACAGGTTCATGCTGAAAGCGGCCCGTGTACAGATGTTGCAGATATGGCAAAAAATGCCGGCGTCCCGGTCGAACGTGTGGTCAAACACTACGGTTCGCCCGATACCCCGCTGCATCCCTCGCTTATCGCAAAACATGAAGCAATACCACAGATGGTGCGCGAACGACGGGTGTTTACGATGGAAAGCGATTACATGGATGAAAACTCACGACCGGGTGCAGTTATCGGACCAAAATCAGTACCCCGGTACACCAACCAGCTGCTCCGTGACGACCTGATTACCCGGGAGGACTGCTTCAGGATCCATGCCGAAACCATTGAAAAGGTATACGGTGTTGTAATCACGCTCTGAAACATATACCAACTCACCTTTTTTATGGCTCATCGTCATCATATGTTAGTTATATTATCAATTTTTATTCCTGATTTGTCCCACCCCTGAATGGGTCGCCCGGCCGCCTCGTTTTGGTCCTCGCTGGGCAAGGTGGTTTTTTAAGGATCTCCCCAATAACAACACCTGTCGAACCGTTGCGGGGGCGTCCGTTTTTGGGGCAGCGGCGTTTATCGCATTTTAGGGGTATGGGGGCATAAGTCCCCATCTTTGTTAACCTTTAACATATGAATTCCCAACCTGATACTGCAAAGAGCCTTTTTTATTCCACCCCGCCAATAGGTATTCAATGTTTTTGAAGGTTCATCATTCACCGGGTACAGGTGACATCGTGGCAGTGTGCGATCGGGAATTGCTGAACACAACACTGCGCCATGGCGAGCTTTCCATACAGGTCAGCGAATGGTTCTATGGCAACTGCCCTGCCAGTGAAGAGGCAGTGGCAGCGGCACTGAAAAAGGCAGGAAACATCAACCTGATAGGCAAACGTGCCGTGCGTCTTGCCATTGGACTGGGGCTCGTCACCCAATCAGGCTGTATAATGATCGGGGAAATCCCCCATGCACAGGTCTACTCGCTATGAGTATCAGGGATTTTTTCTGCCCAAAATGCGGTAAAACCTCAGAACAGGAGGGGCTCTGCAACCAGTGCCGGATCAGCAATACCCCGTGGTTTGAATGTGATACCCGCGTAAAGAGCACCCATTGCCCCAGCTGCGGTGCAATAAAACAGGTAAATACCTGGACCGACACTAACCGGGAACGTGCGGTTCTGGCGCCTGAACTCGCAAAGACCGCAGTCCATTTCCATCCTGATGTCCGGAGACCATCAATGGTGGTAACCGTTGAGGACAAAACCCTGAATCGCTCAACGGCAACTATCAACCTGAAAGGATTGCTGTATAATACTCCTGTTGAAGGCACCTGCACCGTTGAACTCGTCTGGCATAAGGAACAGTGTGACCGGTGTAACCGGATCAGCGGGAGTTATTATGAGGGAAATATTCAGGTCCGCGCTGACGGTCGACTTCCCAGCACCTATGAACTTCAGATGGCTGCAGGTATTGCACAATCTGTGGAAGACTCCCTTCAGGCAGGGGGGGAACGCCTGTCATTTATTGCTGACATGAGCCAGACCCGTGAAGGACTGGACATCACGGTCGGTTCCCAGCATATCGGGACACTGATTTCGCAGGGAATACTCGCTCAACTCGGTGGCAGGTTCACTACCCATCCAAAACTGGTAGGTGAGAGAAAGGGGCGGCAACTCTTCCGTATTACCTACTCGGTCCGGCTCCCCCGGTACCAGAAGCAGGATGTTGTGCTGACCCGTGGGCGGTACGTTGAGGTGGTGCGTGTTGAAACCAGTCATCTCAAGGTTCTCGACCTCACCGACGGTATGCAAAGATCTGTGCGCGAAGATGACGTTGAACGCCTGATCGGGAATTTACGGGATGCAGAATCGGCACTGGTAGTGTTTGCTGATGACCACAGTATTGGCATCCTTGATCCTGAAACCTGCCAGACAAAGGAGTTCAGGAAGTTGAAGTGGCAGGATACCAAAGCCGGGCAACACGTGCTCATCCTTCGTGATGGTGATCAACTCGTCGTGGTCGGGTAAACAATGCGGGTAAGGGCAGTTCCAAAAGACAAGCTCAGAGAGATCGCCGGCGAGGGCTGGATTGACCATGCAAAGAGACCGTATGCTGAAGGGGACATTGCATGGGTTCCTGTCAGGGATGATGAACCCTGCGAACGCGAGATCCCCAAACGAACCCGGTACCGGGGATTAGGATTTTTTATGATGGGTGACGTTGCGATCATCCACGGCAGGAAACCCGCACAAAAAGAAGTTGACGAGATCGTGGGGTTTCGTCACCCACGGGGTGTACTCTGGATCGAATCCCTTCTGGATGCAACCCGGACACCCTGCACAGAACTCCTTTGGGGTGACGCCGGGGAAGTGAGACACCACGAAAACGGGTATACGTATATTCTCGATCCCGGTAAAGTGATGTTTGCGCAGGGAAACCGTAGCGAGAAGATGCGGATCGCACAGCTGGTGCGCAACAGTGCTCCGGATGAACGAGTAGCTGACATGTTTGCCGGTATCGGTTACTTCACTATCCCAATGGCTGGCAGTGGTGCCGGTGTTCATGCAATGGAGGTAAATCCGGTCGCATTCGGGTACCTGAACCGGAACGTAGGGGAAAATGGCCTTTCTGACCGGGTCGAAACCTCGCTTGGGGATTGCAGGGATCTGCTCACGGGCACCTATGACCGGATCGTAATGGGACATTTTGATGCGATCTCCATGCTCCCGTCTGCCCTGTTACATGTGCATGAGGGCAGCATCATTCATCTCCATAGTATCGGCACGGTAGAAGATGCTATCAAAGATCTGACAGAGAGCGCAGGTTTTTCTGTAACCATTCACGTACATAAAGTCAAGAAATACCGCCCCCATGTATGGCACATGGTGCAGGACGTGACCATATCATGACCCAGGTACAGACACTTGCAGGAAAACAGATCGTCGTTGCGGTCACCGGGAGTATCGCTGCGGTTGAAGTAGTGAAACTGATTCACTCCCTCCGCAGGCGCGGGGCGGTGGTGCAACCCGTGATGAGCCCTGCAGCAGCAGGGATAATCCATCCGGATGCGCTGACCTATGCCAGTGAAAGGGAGACCATCACCCGTTTGTCCGGCTGGGTCGAGCACATACGGTATTGTGGGGAAGGGGGAAGTGCGGACCTTTTACTGATCGCACCCTGTACCGCAAACAGTATCAGCAAAATAGCGTGCGGGATTGACGATACGCCGGTAACCACCTTTGCCACAACAGCTGTCGGCAGCAACAAACCCGTCATCATCGTACCTGCAATGCACCACAGCATGTACCGGCACCCTGCAGTCATCGAAAACATCGCTCACCTGAAAGCATGGGGTGTGGAGGTTGTCAATCCCCGGATTGAAGAGGGGAAAGCCAAAATTGCTGACAGTGAAGAGATTGTCCTGAGGTGCGAGCGTGCCGTCATGGGAAAACCTCTGTTGGGAAAAAAGGTACTCATCACCAGCGGACCCTGCCGGGAACCAGTCGATGATATCCGCATTCTGACAACCCGGTCTGGCGGGCAGATGGGCCGGGCCCTTGCACTCCAGGCGTTCCGGCTTGGTGCCGGTGTAACCGTTGTCCACCGGGATACATTTCCCTGCGTGAACAATGTTTTTGCTGAAACTGCAGAAGATATGCGGTCTGCAGTGCACCGCTGCCTTTCAAAAGAGGGCGCAGATATCTACATCAGTGCTGCGGCAATTTCTGATTTTGCACCAAAAAAAGTAGAGGGGAAGATCCCGAGTGGCAAGCCGGTACATCTCGTCCTTGAACCGCTCAAAAAATTACTCACCGAAGTCATACAGGATTATGGTCCCCTGACCATCGCGTTCAAACTCGGCAATAAACCGGAAAAGATGGCAAAAACGATGATCACACACGGCGTTGCCATGGTGCTGATGAACACACCCGAGACAATGGGAAGCTCCCGGGGCGACTATGTGCTGCTGACAAAAAGCGGGAAAAAGCCGTTGAGCGGAACAAAAGATGAGATCTCAGTAGCCATCTGGAACGCCGTTATCCAGTAAATGATGTTCACCGGGTTTCTTTAAAGAGGAAAACACCCTATCTTTACCTACACTCGTGGACCAATCCATGAAACCTTCTACCGTCGTCGCTTTCTGTCCGGGACATATCTCCGGCTATTTCAGGAGAATTTCTGGAGATACTATTGCATCGACCGGAAGTATCGGTGCAGGGATTGTCATCAGTGAAGGGGTTACGGCAACCGTCAGGCCCTCAGAAATTACATCCATCAGCATACGACAAAGAAGTTCAATGGGTACATCCTTTGAAGTTGCATCCGGTTCGCCAATCCTGGCTCATGTCATGAAACAGCTTGGTGTGACCGCGTCGGTTATTACCGAATGCACCCTGCCGATAGGTGCAGGTTTCGGGCTCTCTGCTGCTGCACTGCTCGCCACCCTTACTGCCTTGAACCATCTTTTTGACAGGGGTATGAGCGCAGAGGAGATCGCACAGTGTGCCCACGCGGCAGAGGTTACCCACCGGACCGGGCTTGGCGACGTAGCAGCCTGCCAAGGTGGAGGGAGGGTCATCAGGTCCGGACCGGGGATCCATGGACTGATTGACCGGCGATTTGATATGCCGGAACCATTGTATGCGGTAAGTTTTGGGCCAATCCCCACCCCGGCGGTCCTGGGTTCACCTGTCCGTATGGAACGGATAACCTCTGCATTTCCCAAGACAATACCTGAGACTATTGAGGATTTTTTTTTGTTCTCGCGCCAGTTCAGCGAGCGCAGCGGGCTTATCACGCGGGAAGTGAAAACGATTACCCGGCTCTGTGATACGGCGGGTGTACCCTCGGGTATGACAATGCTGGGCAATGGTATTTTTGCCTATGGCAGAAAAGCACATGATCTGCTGATGCTCTTTGGTCATGTCTATGAATTTCACGTGGCAACTACGGGTGCTCATATCGTGGAGGACTACGCATGATCCCTGCTGATCATCCCCGCTATCGCTCGCTCCTGACCCGTGAACACCTTGCAGAATGTGCAAAAAAGGGAATTGTGGCATGGGAGGGACTTACCGCCCATGGACGCGGTGAAGCATTTGATTATCTGATTGGAGAGAGGACGACAAAAAGTGCCCTCCTTGCCGAGAGAACGGCAGCTGCGATGCTCCTCACTGCACGCCACCCGGTTATCTCGGTGAATGGTAACACTGCAGCACTAGCCGCCGGCGGGATTGCTGCATTGCAAAAAGCATGCGGGGCCCGGGTTGAGGTGAACCTTTTCCACCGGACAGAAGCCCGTATCGGCATGATAGAACAACTTCTTATTGACGCAGGAGTGGACGTATTCTCCGGTGAGGCAGAGCGGTTACTCCCCCTGTCCCATGACCGTGCCTGGTGCAGGCGGGAGGGAATCTTCTCTGCTGATGTTGTGCTCGTGCCCCTTGAGGATGGTGACCGCTGTGCAGCGCTCGTCGGGATGGGAAAGACGGTGATCGCCATTGATCTCAACCCACTCTCACGCACTGCCCGGTCAGCCACCCTTACCATTGTCGACGAACTGACACGGGCACTTCCCCAGATTACAAAAGCCTGTCGTCAGATTACTGATACCGAAAAAGAGCGACTTATCCATTCAGTTAATAATCATTATCTTTTGTCAGAGGCAATACATGAGATGACAGCGAGGCTTTCCCATGCTCTGGATTGAGAAATACCAACCGGAAAAACTTATTGACATCCTTGGACAGGATCCGGTCGTCCGTCACCTTTCATCCTTTGCAGCATCCAAAACCGTCCCCCACCTGGTCCTCACCGGGCCGCATGGGACCGGGAAAAGTGCGGCCATTGAATGCTTCGCAAAAGCGCTGTACCAGGAAAACTGGGAGTTAAATACCTCGGTTTTCCAGACCGCAGACCTTTTTTTACAGGGAAAGGCCTACCTTGAACAGGATGACCGGTATGCCCACCTCTATGAAAAAAACCAGTCCCTGATCACGAATTTTAAATATATTATCAAGTGGTACGCTTCCTTACGTCCGCTCGATGCCGAATTCAAACTGATGGTTTTTGAAGATGCCCATACCCTGACAAGGGATGCCCAGCAGGCACTGCGAAGGATTATGGAGCGTGCAAGCACGACATGCCGGTTTGTCTTTTCCACAACAAACCAGAGTGCACTCATCCCTCCTCTCACTTCCCGCTGCCTGCCACTGTTTTTTTCACCGCTCGACCAGGATATCGTGCTTCGCCACCTCCGGACCATCAGGGAACGGGAAAATTCCGACAGGAATTCCTGTTCAGATGATGATCTTGAACTGATTGCACAGGCCGCCCAGGGCGACATGCGCAGGGCAATCCTGCTCCTCCAGGCAGCTCTCGAAGCGGGACGATGCCAGGATCTCTTTGCGATCGCCCAGTCAGAAACAGCAAACATAGCGGCTTCTGCCATTGATAATTTAAAAAATGGTGATGTGCACACTGCGATCCGCCGCCTTGAGTCTCTGATGATTGATTACGGGCTTTCCGGCAGCGAAGTATTCCTGGAAATCCGTTCTATTGCAAAGCGCGAGTATAACGATCCCTCACTCGCAATTGCGCTTGCCGACGCTGAGTACCGGATACATCACGGGAACAATGAATTTGTCCAGATGGGGGCATTTGCATCCGGGATCCGTGAGGTCTTCACATGAGTGTTGTCAAGGAGAAGAAAATCCAGGAACATTACGATACCATTGCTGATATCTATGACCTCCATTACGACCAGCGCCGGGGACGATGTTATCATATCCATATAAGCACCCATATCATGAATGTTTTACCAAAAGGGGGAAAACTCCTTGATATCGGGTGCGGAACGGGTCTTTTTGTAAAGAGATATATTGAGGAGGGTGGCAGTGCAATCGGACTCGACATCAGCAGAAAAATGATCGAACGGGCTCAACGCCGGTGTACAAACTGCGATTATATGGTCGGGACCGGGGAGAAAATTCCTTTTTATGACAATTCATTTGACGCGGTCGCAAGCCTGCTTGTGTTCAGCTATGTAAAAGATCCGGAATCTATGATGAGGGAAGCCTACCGGGTTTTAAAACCCGGTGGTGCAATTGCCATCTGCACACTGGGAAAAAAACTCATCACCCGGGGAATACCGGTACTCTACCAGATCGGTGAAAAAATCAATGTAAAACATATCGTTATGAAAGATTTTGGGGAGCACTACTATGACGGTGATGAGATGGCTGACCTTTTTACCCGGGCCGGGTTTTCTGATGTCGATGTAAAATGGTGTTCCTTTGCCCATATCAACATGATCGATCCCATCTTCCTTCTTGCCCGGAAGATTGAACCATTCGTTGAAAAGAGTGTTCCGCAGCTTGCCTATAATATCTGTGTGAGCGGAAAGAAACCAGGAAAATAACAAAAAGATTACGGGGAATTTCTCTTCTTCACCAGATTCTTTAAAACCCGCTGTTTTTTCTGAATTGCAGAATCTGCAGCTCGCAAAACTCCCTTTCTCATCTCCTCAAAATCACGCATGCCTGTATCGACAACCTTTTTCACCGGCGTATATGCCGATTCCCGGAACCGGGGAGAGAAATCGCATTCCTTCCCGTCAACCATCAGAACTGATTCGGGCTTTCCCTTTTCAACATACCCGATTTCATGCATCGCCACTCCCGCAGATTTGACTACCTTGCAGAGCTCTTCAGATACTTCAGGAGGCGCGACGATTAAAAGGGCATCAAGGGATACACCCAGAGAATCAATCTGCAATGCTTCGAGCATGTCACGGACATGGGGTTCGACCAAGCTCCCTATTGCCTGTTCATCAACGACGATACGGCAACCGGCAGTCTCTGCCATTTCAAAAGCATCGCCCCTCAATCCGCCATTTGTTACATCCGTCATCGCGTGGACACGAAGGAAGACATCGCTCTTCATCAGCGTTTCACAGGCAACAAGGAAATTAAGATTGATGGTCTGCTCCACAACTTCGGGAAATCCTGAATAGATTGCCGCAGTCGCGATGGTCCCTCCTCCAGCTCCCTCGGTCATCAGCAGGACATCCCCGGGTTGCGTGGCTTTCCGGGCAGTGAGATGTTCGGCCACACCAACGGCCCCGACGCATCCGGTAAGCCGGCTCCCGAGAACCATGTCGCCACCGATACGGAGGGTGGAACCGGTGACGAGCGGCACATCCATCGCCTCTCCAACGGTCGTAATTCCAGCAGTGTAATCAAAAATCTTTGCCACATCGCCATCATCGGCCACATGGATATCTGAAAAGAGCATAATCGGTTTTGCTCCCATGACATAGACATCACGGAGCGTCGCGCGCGTTACATGGAATCCTGCAAGGAAGGGATAATCAGAAAGACGGGAATGCATACCGTCAACAGTACAGATAATGTATTTACCTCCGGCGCAAACTGCACCGGCATCATCCATTTCATCCACACCAACTGATGCCGATGTTTTCCCGATGATACGTGCGATCTGGCGGTGGGCAAAAAAATCCCCTTTTCCCCTTGACCCCACACCAAACTCCCCCATGTTCACGCCAGCCTGCTCAAGTTCGAAAAAATCACCGGTCAGGCCCCGGGTGTTTTTCACTTCATCTATTACCGCGCGGGCAAAAGCGGATGCATAGGAGGGTTGTACCTTTTTAAATTCCAGAATTTGATCAGTCAGGCTTTTTTGTAAGGTATCTTCGTCCGTCCCGTCCGCAATTTTCCTGCGAACATACTCCTCAACATCCATAGGTTTCTGTACGTGCGAGAGACATAAAAAAGCGGGGGATAATGCAGGATCACAGTTAGTACTTCTTAAAAATTACCTGAGCAGGATACCAAAGATTTCAGAAAAACAGCAAAGGGCATCATCAATTTTACCAAGTTTTAATAGGGAGAGTCCCTTTACGATACCGGTGCGTACGTCCCTCGCATCAATGTAATAAGCCTTGTCAAAGGCCCGGGCAGATTCCTCAAGTCTGCCCAGCATAAAACAGGAATTGCTCATCACAACCCACGCATCGGCAATTGTCGGATCGAGCTGGAGTGCTTTTTCCAGATACGGGATTGCCTCCTCATGTCTCCTGAGCATACTGAGTGAGAGGCCTTTCTCATAGAGAGATTTTGCATGGTGTGGGTCAAGAGAAAGGGTTCGATCGAGAATGTCGATCGCTTCCTGATACCGTTTTAAATTGATTAAGGCCATCCCCTTTCTGGTGAGCGCAGAGAAATAAAATGGATAAATTCTGAGGGCCCGGTCATAGCATATGATCTCTTCCTCGTACCATTTGAGCTTCCCAAAGGCATACCCCCGGTTTACCCACGCTGAAAGATACCGTGGCCTGAGTTCCAGGGCCCGGTCACAGCATTTAACCTCCGCTTCAAATTTTCCGAGCATCCCCAGCGCGACACCCTTATTATTCCATGCGGTTGCATTTTCAGGATCGATCTGCAATGCCCGCTCACAACATTCCACTTTTTCTGAAAATCGTTCAAGCATGCCGAAAGCAAATCCCTTGTAATTCCAGGCATCAACACAGTCTGGATCGAACGAGATTGCTTTTTCGCAACAATCGATCTCTTCTTCATACCGACCCAGTTTCCCGAGGTTAAAACCCATGCCAACCCATGCACGTGAATGATTGGGATCGACCAATAACGCTGTGGAAAATGACAAAAGCGCATCCTCGTGCCGTCCCTCACGGCCAAGAGCGAGACCCTCAAGATAATAATCCCTGCCACTCCGGGGGGCAGGTATATTTTCTGAAACTTCCGGCGATTCAATCATATACAGGAAATCCGTGGGATAGGACGAGGTTCTCATCAGAATTTTGGTGTATGTGATATTTACATTGACGGATAAAAAACATATCCGTCAGAGTATTCAGCGGGGATTCTTCCCGTTATTACGCAGTATACCCCTTTCAGAAAGGAAACCGGGCAGAAATTTTTTTTCCCTTTTAAAAAATCAATTCCAGCAGGGATATAATGATTATCACGTTATATACCTCAGTGAACTCCGGCCACAGAAATACTGATGCGTCCTCATATCCAGTCGGTATTATTCTGTTAGTGGCAATCACGTTCCTTCTCGCTCTCCTCGTTCTTCTTATGGTCCAGATTCAGCCATTTGCATGGGATATGGAGAAGGAAATTCCGGAAATTTTTACCATTACTGCCATTGAGAGTGTCGATGAAATAACCGGGCATCTGAATTACGATAGTCGTGTGATTCTTCTTCATACGGGTACAGCAGATTATCAGAACAGAAATCTTAAGGCAAATTTTTTTAAAAACGGACAACCGTTACCCTGCACAATTGTTACAATGAACGGTAACGATTTTATCAGTACAGTCCACAATGGCGTTCAGTGGATGGGAGGCTCCGGATGTTCCGAAGCAACCTGGAGCCCCGGAGAGCGGATTCGCATTGATTTTTCAGATGGAACATTTCATCCCGGTGATGTTGTACAAATTGATGTTATCGACAAGGTTACCGATGTAATCATATCAAGGCATGCATTCAGGTACGTTTGAAAACCAGGAGCGGGGTTATAAAAAAATAGTACTGGTGAAAAAATTATTCATCAATTTGTTTAAATACGCCTTTTTTTGCCTTGAGGATTTTACACTCCGGGCAGCGCCAGGTATCAGGAACGTCTTCAAAACATGTGCCAGAGCAGATTCCTGCTTTTGGATCCCCCTTTGCAGGATCATAGATATAGTGACATTCGAGACAGACCCATCGTGCGTGTTTTACATCCGGTGACATTTTCTTGTTTCATCTCCATTAAACTCGCATTAGCGCATCGTTGTTTTTCCTGATTTATTATGAATTCTCCCCTCAGGGCAATGTATCCTTGCAAATTTCACAGAACAGGAATTAATTTCCGGGCACACAGTCGTGCCACGCGCAACGGTTCAGGCATCTTCCCTTCCAGGGTAAAATCATTACACAACCGTGCGCCATCACGGGAATCAATTCCCCAGCAGCGGATGAATATTGTCTGATGGGTATGAAGCTCCACCGGAACGCGTTCTCCCAGTTCCGCGTAGGCTGAAATTCGAACGGTGTCATCAGGAAAATGGTGAAGTATATCCTCATTGATCCCCTCTGAGTCCTCGTAGGTAACACAGATTACCGGGATTTTTGTCTCTGTTGCGATCAGGGCGGGATTAATTATATTGAACCATGCAATTACACACCCAGAAAGCATAATAACATTAATGTCATTTCGTTCGAGGTCATGCACCATCCGGAGAACAGAAGCAGTGGCATCCATGCCTCCCACGGTGACCGTGGAAAAACAAAAACCATCCACGCGAAGGTCTTTTCGCATCACCACTCCGGCAAGTCTCGAAACTGATCGGCCGGAATAACTTTCTGCAATACCAAGCGCCCGAAGCCCTTTTTTCGGGATATGCATAGAAGCACTTATGTTAGCCGATTAAAAATACTATATCAATGAAATTTAACAAAGATGAGGTTTGTATCTTAATCCCAACGTTAAACGAAGATCTGACCATCGGTCCTATTGTCCGGGAGTTTAAGGGATTGGGGTATAGTCATATTCTGGTAATCGATGGCAAGAGTACTGACAATACCGTTAAAGTCGCCCGTGAAGCCGGTGCCAACGTCCGTACGCAATCAGGGGAGGGGAAAGGTAATGCCATCATCGAGGCGTTTGAGATCATTGATCAGCCTTATATTCTTATGCTTGACGGGGATGGCACGTATACGCCAAAAGATGCGGAAAAAATGCTGACTCCCCTGTTTTTGGGATTTGACCAGGTCATCGGGGACAGGCTCATCAATGCAGAGGAGGGTGCGTTCTCACGCCTCAACCTTTTTGGAAACCATATGTTAAACCTTCTTTTCAAGGTTGCCCACAGCCGTGATCTCCTTGATATTCTTTCAGGGTACCGGGCGTTTACCCGACTGGCCATCCAGCAGATGAACTTAAAAGAAAAAGGATTCGAAATTGAGACCGAGATCTCGGTGGAATCTGTTCGCAACGGGCAACGCACCATGGTGGTACCGATCAAGTACTCACGCAGACCGGGGACTGCCACAAAACTTTCACCGTTTCATGACGGTATCAAGATCGTAAGCACCATCTACCGGCTGGCGCGGGTGAACAACCCCATGTTCTATTTTGGGATGATGGGTCTTTTCACCTCGCTTCTAGGCATCCTCACGGGTATTTATGTTTTACTTGAATGGATGAACGGAGTAACACGAGTTCCCCTCACTATTCTTACCATGCTCCTTATCGTCGTTGGTATTGAGATTTTTATGTTCGGCATGATCAGTGACATGCTGCTCATCTTTCACCGGGAAATCATACGGGAAATACAACTGTTACAACCCCAGAAACCTCAAAAATAATACCCCCTGATTTTTTTTAAAAAGTGAATATTTCTCCTTTTACCGCTCGAAAAGATGTTTTTTCAGGGCGAGCACCCGGCAGGAATGCTCCGCCAGGGAAGTATAGATATATGCTTCATCCAGTGTTTTTCCCGCGGCAAAGGTACCATGCCCCCTCGCAATCACCAGTTTAGAGCTCGACAGGCCCTTAGCAACAGCATCCGCAATTTCCTGTGAACCGGGTGCACCCGTGACAACCGGAATCTCAGGGCAGAACATCTCCCCTTCGCTGTCTTCTGGCACAATCACATTCATGACAAGGGATGCAGCAACAGCACAGGGAGGGTGGGCATGTACAACCGCTCCATGGTTTGTCTTCCTGTACACCTCACGGTGCACACGATATTCACTTGAAGCGGTTTCTGGCACATCCCCCTCAAGAGGGACAAACACCAGATCACTGGTTATATCCAGATACGCACCGGTCGGTTTGATGAAAAAACCCTCATTGCCTTTTCGGATGCTGATATTGCCAAAATTTCCTCCTACCAGGTGCTCGGCAAAAAGTCTTTTTCCTATCCGCTCGAACTCACGAGAATACATTCATGACACCTCCTTTTCCCACAGAATTCTTTTGCATATTCCACAATGTGTGCATGTACCTGACGATATGCGTGATTATCTTCCGGTAAATTTTCTTCAAAAAGGGCTTTTATGTCCTGCTTTTTTTCAGGAACACCGATGCAGCGTATCATCCGCTCAGTATATGCATCAACGACAAAACTTGTCCGGTCCAGCCCATAACAGAGAATACTGTCGGCAGTTTCTTCACCAATGCCGGATACGTTCAATAACCCCGCCCGCAGTTGCCCGGTTGGTTCATCAGCCATTCGCTCAACACCCCCAAAGGTTTCCATGACATACGTGGCAAGGGATTTCAAACGCTTTGCCTTGACCCGGTAGAATCCCGTACACCGGATAGCATCCTCGATATCCCGGATATCCGAAGTAAAGATCGAATCGATAGAGCATAAATCTCGTTTTTTGAGATTTGCAAGTGCCCGCTCAACATTCTCCCACCGTGTCTGCTGGGTGAGAATTGCCCCGATCATCACCTCATCAGGATAACCCGGCCACCACGCGATCTCGCCAAAGCAGCCGGCAAGCACCCTGATGAGATGGCTTATCTTATTTGAACTGGATCCCGACATCCTTCATCTTGTTGTACCGTGCAATATTGAGGAGGAGTGGGGTCAGGGACTCGACCAGACAGGATGCTCCAAGGGGACCTGCATCAAATGCATGGAGTTTTGAAATGCGGTTCACTATTCCCATAACCTGCTGTTTTGCTTCGTCATCATCCCCACAGACCGGCACGGAGTAACTGAGCTCTTCATCGAGTGATTTCCAGCGGTTTGCCGCAATGGTATTAAATGCGGTACAAATCCTGGCAGAGGGAGGAAGGAGTTTTTTTATCAGGAGTGCAGCGGAACCTTCCGGAGGGGGAATAGAGGTAAAAAAATCCCGTTTTTCCATCGGATTAACCGGGCTGATTACAATCTTTCCTTCAAACCCCTCAAGGGTTTCCAATGTGCCAGTGAGGTGCCGGAAGGGAATGGCAAGGATAACAATATCAGCATCGTCAATGGCCGTCTGGTTGGAAACCCCGGTAAGCGAACACGATTGTCCTCGTTTTTTTAAGGTTTCAATACCAGATTCACAGGTTACCTGGGCCTTTTCTTTCTCCCGTGACCCCACAATTACATCAAAGAGGGGGGAAAGGCGCATTGCCATACCTTCCCCGATATCTCCGGTTCCGCCGACGATTCCTATCGTCACTTAACCCACCAGCGGTTTTAAGAGTTTTTCGAGCGTGGCAGCGTCAGTAACCCCTTCCATTGACTGTACAACCTTCCCGTCCTTTTCAATAATCAGGGTGGGAACGACACGGATCCCGAACTTTTCGGCAAGCTCCAGGTGCTGGTCGACATCTACCTTTTTTATCTCGATTGCATCGCCCATCTTCTTCCCGAGTTCCTCAAGTATCGGCGTCTGCATCCTGCAGGGACCACACCAGGTCGCAAAAAAATCATATAAAACCGGTTTGCTCATTCAACATACCCGGAAGAGTAGTCGATTAAAAAAAAGATAAATGTATGGTATTATTACTTGGAGAGGATCTGCATGATAATTTTACCATACGCAGGACGGGTGACAATTACACCAACAAGTACACCAAGGATGGTGATAATCGCAAATCCCTTGAGTGTTGATAAGTCCATCAATGCAAGGGGAGCCATTGCAATCACAACAGTTGCTGCGGCGATAACGATAATACTCAATGCCCGCGAGAGTCTCTTCAGATAGAGATTTGGTGAAGGAACCTTTCCTTCATGTAATATCTCATCCGTTATTATGACCAGTTGATCTATACCAGTTCCAAGGACGGCAATAAGACCGGCGATTGTGGGCAGATCCATCTGGAATTTAATCAGGCTTATGAAACCAAGGAGGATGATAACTTCAGATGCATTAATCAAAACCATAGGGAGCACAATACTAGGTTCACGATACCGGTAAAAGATGACAAACCCGACTGTGATGAGCGCGAAGACCCCGGCAAGAATCGCCATCACCTTATAGTGCTCTCCAAGAGGTGCTGATACACCACCGGAACCTGCAATGGTGACATCAACAGGCAATGCCCCTGCGTGGAGATGAATTTCAAGATTGGTTGCCTGCTGGGTCCCGGACTTACCTGTTCCTGTCGATGCAAAGAGCTGACGAATAGGATCACTCTGGAGTTTTCCTGCGAGATCTGCTGACAAAGGAGCAGAGTATACGGTCACATTATCAAGAAGCATGATCAGGTTATGCTTGGCAGGATCTGAAGTCGCACCATATTTTATTGCAGCGTTGCGGAATGCTACCGCACCACTTTCACTTAAAGTAAAACCCACACCCCATTTGTCACTGCCGGCAGGCTCCTGGCTGGGTGTCTGAACGCTTGTGATAGTTTCACCGGACAGCACATGCTCGGTCTGGTTTCCGGTTGTCTCGATACGGATCTCGAATTTGCCCTGTTTACCAACAATTTCCTGGGCCTGTTTCATATCCACACCCGCAAGTTCCACGCGGATAAAGCGGGCGACATTGTTTAAACCGGTAAGAGTGTTGACCTTTGCATCCTTAGTACCAAGCGTATTGATCTTGTTTTCGAGGACACGCTTCACCGTGTCTGCTGTGGATTTTGAAACACCTTGCTGGTATGAAGTAATTTTTCCCTGCTCACTGACAAAGACAGGTTCAAGATCTGACTGTGAATAGTATTTCCGGATTTCGAGATGAGTGGGATTAGTGGATTCCACCACAACAACTTCGGTATCAAGCTTCTTGGAGAGATTGGTGACAAATGCATCGACCGGTTGATCGGTAGTAAATCCTACCACTTCAGCACGGAACTCAAGCTGGAGCCATGAACCCTGTTGGAGATCAAGCCCATACTGGAGGTTGGAAGCCAGATGACCCTGGTCATCAATATGGGGATATATTGCAATAACCGACAGGACGATAAGTATGAGAAGCGTCGCAACCCTCCAGTCAGTGACAAGGGCTTTTAATTCCTTTGAGTTCATTTGCCGCCTCCCTTCAGGACATACCATTTGAGTATGCCGACATTCGTGAGCCAGGTGTTTATCACATCAAAAATAAGCCCGATGAGAAGCACGGCCGATATATCCATAAGGATCTGGACAGCCCCGAACCACGAGACAACAAACATTGCCGCGGCAGCAGCAAGGGTTGTTGAAGTCATGATGATGCCAGTATGGAATGCACCGG
>JAPKXT010000002.1 GCA_026394695.1 Methanoregula sp. | reverse complement strand
GATGAAGGAACCCAAGTGGGAGACCCGGTACCGTGCTGCAGAAGCACTGGGAAAGATTGCGGATGAAAAAGCAGTCCAACCCCTCATCCAGGCTCTCAATGATACCCGGGACCACGTGCGGTACATGGCAGCAAAAGGCCTGCGCGAATTCAGGGACTCAGACGCCACAGAACCGCTGATAATCCTGCTGAAAGATGAGAACAGGTATGTCCGGATGATGGCAGTTCAGATACTCGGTGCTGTAGGGGGAAAAAATGTGCACACGGCACTTAAAAAAGCGCTTAAAACAGAAGATGACGAGAAGGTAAAGGAAGCGATAACCGAAGCGATAAAATAAAAATAGGGTATAGTCCCATTCTGTCAACTAAAAAATCATCTGTTTATTGAATGGTATCTACTCATTCAAACGCTCCTGGGAACTTCGCCTTTGGCTCGTCCCCGCCGCTGTGGCGTCCCCAAATTGCGATAGACCCGAAAAAAGTGGATAAACCCAGAATTCACTTTACTTAGCACTAAGGATTCCTTTTTTTGAAAATTATCTGGGTACTCTAATTCTTCACTTTTTCCGTCGTATCTTCAATAAAAGTTGGTGGTTAAAATGACACTATACCCATATTGTAAATGGCGGGAAAATTTGCAACCAACACGATTTTTTTATTAAAAAATACATTGATTATCGTTGCACTGCCCCGAGGTTTGCCTGCTCAACGGTTTTGGCATACCGGGCAAGCACACCGGACAGCGATTTTTTTATAGGTTTCCATGTTTTCTTACGTTGCGACAGTATCTTTTTATCGACTAAGATATCAATTTTTTTTGCAAAGAGATCGATCTCGATCCGGTCATTTTCGGAAACGAGTGCAATTGGTCCACCAATTGCTGCCTCAGGTGCGACATGTCCTATGCAGGGACCACGCGTACCCCCCGAAAACCTTCCGTCAGTGATCAGAACAACGTTTGAGTAACCAAAACCCACGAGTGCTGATGTGGGTGAGAGCATTTCTGGCATACCCGGAGCACCGCGTGGACCTTCATAACGTATGATTATCACATCCCCCTCGTTGATCTCACGGGAAAGAATTGCTTTCATTGCGCTTTGTTCGCCATCAAAAACCCGTGCCGGCCCTGTATGTTTCCACATTTTCTTCGGAACTGCAGCGCATTTCACTACGGCACCATCCGGAGCCAGAGATCCAAAAAGAATTTTCAGCCCTCCTGCTGAACTTATGGGATCCCGGGTGGACCTGATAACATCCTCATTTTTCACAGAGGCATTTTTTGCAATCTGCAGGATCTTTTTACCCGATACGGTAGGGCAATCATCAAGATACTTTTCCAGCCTCTTTAACACGGCAGGAATGCCCCCGGCGCGATAGAGTGTCTGCATGGAATGCGGACCCGAGGGCTGCATATGGCAGATATGCGGAACTGCGTCTGCCAGTGTATTGAAATCTTCAAGCGAGAGCGGAACTTCTGCTTCAGTGGCAATCGCCATCAGGTGCAGCACGGTATTCGTCGATCCCCCAAGCGCCATATCCACCCGGATCGCATTCCGGAGACTCTTTTTAGTAATAATATCCCGGGGTGTGACCTGTTTTTTTACCATCGGAATGATAGCTTCTCCAGTCTCCCGTGCAATTCGTAACTTTGCCGCATCAACGGCAGGAATTGCAGCACACCCCGAAAGCGACATTCCCATCGCTTCAGTCATGCACGCCATGGTGTTTGCCGTATAGAGTCCCTGGCAGCTCCCGCAGCCCGGCATTGCACAACACTCCAGTTCGCATAATTCAGGTTCACTCATTGCACCTGCGGCGACTTTACCCACTCCCTCAAAGATATCAATAAGTGAGAGATCTTTGCCGTCCTGATACCCGGAGAGCATCGGTCCTCCGGTAAGGACAATGGAGGGGATATTGCACCGTGCAGCTGCCATGAGCATCCCCGGAACGATCTTATCACATGTGCCTATGCAGACCAGTCCATCGAACCGGTGCGCCTGGACCATAAGTTCAATCGAATCAGCGATATTCTCCCGTGATGGCAGGGAATACCGCATTCCCTCATGACCCATCGCAATTCCATCGCAAATGCCAATCACGCCGAATTCAAAGGGAACACCTCCTGCGGCAGCGATTCCCTCATGCACCTTCTCTCCCAACTGGCGGAGATGGACATGCCCGGGAACAATGTTATTATATGCATTGGCAATTCCGATGAACGGGAGTTCCATCTCCAGGTCAGTCACCCCCAATGATCGCAGGAGCGCCCGGTTAGGTGCCCGCTGGTATCCGGATTTTATATCATCGCTGCGCATGAATTCTCACCAGAATCCTGATACGGATATGTTCGCAGTTCAACAATTTTATCTCTTGTGTGATAAAAGAAGGGATTTTTTCGGCTCTGTAGAAATGCTCAGAAATATTAAATCATAACGCTCTTTTGGGCTTTTGGTATCACCTCCGTCCCCGCCGCCTGGGCATCCCCCACATTGCGATTACCTCTCATAAGGTTAACCAGATTGCAAAAAGGGGGTCAAGGGGATACACCCCGCATGCTGCCTCCCCCTCTGGGGGAGTGAGGGGGTCACCTTCGTATTTTTTACGTCAACGAAAAGATGAACAAAATCAGGTTTTCTCCAGAGCCATTTTTTCTGTACCCCATCGATACGAGCACGATTATCGATTTGAAAACTTCGCTGCCGCATCAGTTATTGCATGGGCAAATGCAATGGTAAAATATGCATGGGTATAGCAACCGAGTGCATTCTGGCAGGTCATACCATCATATCCTGCAGCTATACCTTTCCCGCGTGATAACCGCAGTGCATACCGGGTATCGCGTGCAGGTTCAAGTCGGGAATAGTGAAACTCGTGGCCGGTAACCTGCTGGCCGGATGGAAGGATAGAATGGTTCCCTATGCTTTCCCCTTTAACATAACCAAGTGCCTGGATTTGCCGGGTCATCTCGGCGGCGGTTGGAAGGATTCCGCACATCCGGTAGGTTTTATCAGCAGTAATCTCTTCAGCAAGATACAACAGCCCGCCACATTCGGCATATACCGGCATCCCGGAATCCGCCGCCTTTTTCAGGTCCTGCCTGCACCGTGAAGATGTGAGTGCAGGGAGGTGGAGTTCCGGGTAGCCACCGCCAAGATATACAGCATCAACCTCAGGAAGTGGATCGGAGAGGGGACTAAAAAAAACCAGCTCTGCATCAGCCCGACGCAGCAGGTCAAGATTATCCTGGTAGTAAAAACAGAACGCATCATCAAGAGCCACCCCAATAGTTGTCCGGACATGTTGTCCGGTTTCGTTCGGTCGGGTTCCGGGTCTCAACGGAGGTGCAAGAGTTGCTGAAGCAATAAGTGCATCCAGATTTGCGTTCTCTTCTATAACCTTCCCAAATTCAGCCATTGTTCCTGATTCATGTGCCATCATCAGGCCCAGATGCCGGCTTTCCACAACAAGATTCTCCTTTCTTGGAATCCACCCGAAAGCGGGAGTGGTCAGGGAAGATTCGATCATGGAGCGGTGCCGGGGACTACCTATACGATTGAGTATCACACCGGAAAAAGAAATTGATGGATCATAATGGCGATATCCGTCAATCAGTGCATGAACACTGCGGGACATGCCTTTGGCATCCACTACAAGGACTACCGGTGCCTGCAGGATTCGCGCAATATGAGCGGTGCTTGCAAAATCAGATCCATCCACGCCATCATACATCCCCATAACGCCTTCGATCACCGCAATATCTGCACCATCCGTTGCCCGCAGAAATGTATCCACGCAACCCTGTTCACCCATCATGAATGGATCAAGGTTCCGTGAAGAACGCCCGCAGATCCGGGTATGATGTGAAGGATCGATAAAGTCCGGCCCTACTTTGAATGGCTGGACTTTCATTCCCCGTGCGGTGAGTGCAGCCATAATGCCGCTTGCGATGGTGGTTTTACCGCACCCGCTGTGTGTGCCGGCTATGATAATCCGGGGTATGCCGGTCATTTTAAACTCCCGTTCTCTTCATTGGCGGATTCGGGGGCGGAAATGAGCTGGTTTACGGTAATACGGATACCACTTTCCCGGCAATAGGCATCAACCCGCTGGTTAACACGTTGAACCATGCTTTCCGTTGTCATGATAAGCGTATCTTCACCTAACAGAGCCTTAAGAATACATTTATCAATAACTCCATACGTAAAATCCAGCCGGATTTGGGAAATTTCCGCGTGCTGTTTTGCCCGGGTCCCCATTGCGCCAACGGATATCCCTTGTCGGCGGGATAACCATCCCGATAAACATTCCCGGTTATCCTGGTCAACGTTGCAGACGGTAATCATCCCGGGCTGGATATGGCCGAGGGTGTTTTCAAATATTGTCTCGATGCACTGCATCATGTCAAGTACCGTGTGGGGTTTTTTCCCCTCGAGGTGAAAGCCTCTTTTCTGCAGTTCTCTATACAATTCAAGAAGCGTTGGGAGGGAGAGGTGTGCCCTGCGGACATACTCTGGGTTCCCAAATGCCACTTCAGGAATATCTTCCTCGAGGATCTTTCCTTCAAGCATCAGCATGGCTCGATCAGCCCATGGGTATGCCAGTTCAACATTATGAGTGGAGATGATGATTGTCTTACCTTCATGATTCAGTTCATCAAGAAGTTCCATAATATCTTCTGATCCGGAGGGATCGAGCCCGCTTGTTGGTTCATCAAGGACGAGTACATCCGGATCCATTGCCAGGACACCGGCAATAGCAACCCGTTTTTTTTCACCACCGGAAAGCTGGTGGGGGGGGCGTCGTTCAAAACCTTCCAGCCCCACATGCCGGAGTGCCGTTGTCACCGCTTCTTTTACTTCGGTCTCACTATACCCGAGATTGGTTGGCCCGAATGCCACATCCTGGTATACAGTCGGTGCAATAATCTGGCGGTCCGGGTTCTGGAGGACAAAACCCACACGTTTGCGCAACATCCGCAGCGATATCGTATCATACCCGAGGGGCTGGTCGGCAAAGAGCATGAGCCCGGAATCCGGGCGTATCATGCCATTGAACATTTTCAGGAGCGTGGATTTCCCGGCGCCGTTAGGTCCGACAAGAGCAATTTTTTCCTTTTTCCGTATATGGAAACTGATACCACATATTGCTTCCATTCCCCGGGGATAACGATAGCGGACATCCCGTGCTTCAAGTATGATGCTGCTCATGGTTCGCGACCTAGATTATGGTAATGTTTCCTGAAACAATCACAACTGCAGTTGAGAGCACAAGAAAGATCCCAACTGCAAGACAGGGCATTTTCTCAACCGGACGGTTTTCTCCCAGGAGCGCAAATTTCCCGTCATAACAACGTGCTTCCATCGCCCGTATCAAATCTTCCCCTGATTCCCAGCTCGCAATAAATGCCGCACCACAAAGTGACGCAAACGAGTGCACGGATTCCCGCCATGAGGAATATCCGAGGCGCATTACCTGTGCTTGATAGATCTGGATCACTTGGTTCATGAGGATAAAAATGGTACGGTAGATGATCATCGCAAGATCGACGACCACGTCCGGAACCCGGCACCGCCTCATGACAATAAAAAGATCGGTCATTGGCGTGGTTAGGGCGATGAAACAGACTGCGGACATACCTCCAACGATGCGACTAAAAACAAAGAACCCCTGGTTAATACTTTCCCGGGTTACGGATAATGAGAACCATGGGAAGGGATCCCAACTCCAGAAGGGTGTTGATCCCCCGTAGACGAGAACGATTCCGGCTACATTCACCAGAGCGAACCAGACGGGGTGGATGAAGAGACCCGCATAGGTTTTTGCACCCACACGGGCAAGGAAAAGAATAGCGAATGTCAAAAGAGCTGCAATGAAAAGTGGCGCAATATAACTTGTCGAAAGGAGACAGAGGAGGATCGCACCGGTACCGGTCGCGACCTTCAGGTACGTGTTGACCTGCCGGATTCCGTTCTTTTGCGCTATGTCCTCGAGAAGATCCTCAATCATAATTTCCGCATCCCTGTTTGGTATTTAGTTATCCATTCTTTTTTTGTCCTATCCAGTAACCAAATACTCCGCCGATGAACCCTCCGCCGATCGCTGCCTGAAGACCAAATAAGGTGGACTCAATCTCTCCGCTTGGGGGAACCCATTGGGGAATGAGCGGTTGAATCTTTTCCGGAGAAGTACCGGACGATCCAGAAATTTTAGCCGCTGCGATGGAGTCAGTTCCGGCAAATGCAGTATCCCGCGAAATTGAACTTGTGTACAGGAAAACCATGCAGAATGCAGCGATCGCAACGATAGTAAGGATCTCCAGCCTGTATGTATGCACCAATTAGTCATCGCCCCGGGCTGCATTGATCTTTGCTTCAGAAAAAATTTTCAGGCGTAAAAGAATAGTCGGTTTGAGCAAAACGATGTATTTGAATACCAGCGCAAGGACGATCCCCTCAACAATGGCGATAGGGATCTGGGTTACAGCAAAAATTCCAAGGAACAGGATAACTGAGGATCCGACATTCCCGGTTGCCGGGTGAACTGCCCCGAGGGCTAACTGAAATGAGGTCACAATATAAGTAGACAGATCGGCAAGGGCAGTTACCAGGAATACGGTTATGTAAATATTTACGGGAGAGTTCCGGAGCAGCCGGTATACTGTATAACCCACGACTGGTCCGACGATACCCATGGAGACGACATTTGCCCCGAGCGTCGAGAGCCCCCCATGAGCGAGAAAGAGGGCCTGAAACAACAGCACAATCGCGCAGACGACGGACGTAATCCACGGCCCAAAACAAATGACAGATAAACCGGTACCGGTTGGGTGGGAGGAACTCCCAAAGGGAGTCGGGAGTTTTAATGAGGAGAGAAGAAAGATAAAACCGCCCGTCACACCAAGGAGAGGAAGTGCTTCCCGGTCAGCATTCGTGATGTGTTTAAGGCGATAGATGCCGAACAGGACGCAGGGCAGAGCGATGATCCACCAGATTATACACCACTGCGGGGACAGGTATCCTTCCATAATGTGCATAACATCACTTGTTTAAATCCCATTGATTAAATCAAATAAATTTTACTTGATTTAACTCAATTTTATTTGTAGAGTAATGTTGCGTAAGCCGGTATTTAAAAATTTCTTGCTTTTTTTGAACAATTCCGGATCAAAATCCGGATCAAAAACGAAGATTATCCTGTTATCAAAAATATTATTTTTTCCGGTAGTGATAGACAAGGTACACAATACCGATGATTCCTGCAACAACAATTGAGATATAAATGGGATTTGAGAGAACAGCAGTTAATCCGGCCGGCGAATTCACCTTTACATTCACTTTCATAGTGTCAGATAAGTAGGTATTGTCAAGGGCATCACGGTACCTGATCTCAGAGTCAAGTCCATATTCTTTTATTGTAGCCGAACGATCGACACTCACTTCGTATGATGCAATGGCAGATTCGCCTGGCTTGAGATCTCCGAGATATGCAATATCATCATTACTCGTAAACGGATCGACGGCACTTATTCTGCTCTGTGCGCTGTAGATGGTTGTTTCACCGGTGTTCTTATACTCTACGCTGATGATCTTTTTATTGCCGGGATTCATTTCTGCAGGAGGTGAAATGATCATAAAATCCACTTTCCCTCCCACAGGAATCCCTACGGTGTCGCTGCGTGATGTGACAAAGTCTCCCTCATTGTTCCTGTAGACCACGACGACATCTACAGGATAGGTCTGGCGCTCTGCATCGCTGGCTATTGAAACCTTATACCTGCATTCAGCTGTGCTTCCCGAAGGGAAATCCCCGATGTAAACACTGCTGTCAGTCGGTACTATCGGACTGTTGCCATTGCGAAGAATTTTCACAATAGCTTTGGTGCCATCTTCCGCACCCGTATTTTTAATTTTCAGATTGAGATAACCCTCGGTCCCGACATTCAGGTGTTCAGGAACTGCCGACAGGACATCGATAGAAACATCAGATTTGATTTTCAGGGGAATCTCGATACTTTCCTCTGTTTGCTTATAGGTATACTGGATGGTATCTATCCCGTATTGTTCTGCCTGGTATAAGTATGTGTAATTGATTGTCAGCAGGAGCATATAGCTGCCAGCTGCAGCATCAGAATTAATTTTTGTTGTGAATACTGCATTCGCATCGGTACCACCTTTAAGATCTCCCAGCATCTGGGGATCAGATTTGATTACGAGGGGTGCCGAACCGGCATTGAGACCAACAGTGACAAACTTTGCTGTGTTGGGGAGATCGTCCACATTCACGATCCCGGACTGGACAAATTTGAATTCATTGAGCCCGGTATTTTGAATGACAACGGAGAGCTGCACATCATCTCCCGGGCTGAATTCATTTGTTCCGGATATGTACGCTGAAAGTACCGGGCTCCCGGCCATGTATTTGGTTCCTGCCATTACAGGAGCAATCAAACACAAACAAAGAATCAGTAGTATACATGAAAATTTTCCGATAGTTCTCATCAGGTAACTCCCTCACATGGTTTGCAGGTACAATTATTGTTCATTTGCTGTTGATAACTTATTCTTTAAAAATTGCTTTTTTTTGTTTTCAAATAGTATTTATTGATACGGATTAATGTAAAAAACCTTCATGACGCGAGTGGTGTCCCCCCAAAAAAAAAGATGATAATTTTACTTTCCTGAAAGCACATTCTGTTTCTCTGTCGGGTTACCGGCAGTTCTCAACATTTTAAATGCATATACCCAAAAAACATGTATTCAATTCCTGCAGCTTTTAATGCACCGTTCCTGTTTTCGTGATAACCGGTAACTTCATCCAATAATAAAAAAAATCATGCGGTTTCTATCTTATCCTCTTCTTTGAGCCCGAGTATCCCGATTGAATCTTCCCGCATCCTGAATTTCTGAATCTTACCCGTGACGCCCATCGGGAAATCATTGACAAACAGCACATATCGCGGGGTCTTGTAGTGGGCAATTTTACCCTTACAGAACTCCCTGACATCCTGTTCGGTCATCATATGTCCTTCCTTTACTTTCACCCATGCACAGAGTTCTTCCCCATATTTTTTATCAGGCACCCCGACGACATAAACATCTGCAATCTTCTCATGGTGGTGCAGGAATTCCTCGATTTCACGCGGGTAGATGTTCTCGCCACCCCGGATCAGCATGTCCTTGAGGCGACCGACGATCCTGAAGTAACCCTCCTCATCCATTGTTCCGAGATCCCCGGTGTGGTTCCAATGGTTTGCGTCAAGCGTAGCGTGGGTTGCTGACGGGTTATTGTAGTAACATTTCATCACACTATAACCCCGGGCGCAGATCTCACCGATCTCTCCTTTGGGTACGATCTTGCCGGTTTTGGAATCCACAATCTTGAGTTCGGTGTGCGGGAACGCTCTCCCGACTGTCGAGACACGTCGCTCAACCGGGTCTTTGGTTGTTGTCATCGTTACACCCGGTGAAGTTTCAGTCTGACCATACACGATAACAATTTCGTTCATGTGCATCTTTGTGTTGACCTGTTTCATGACTTCAATCGGACATGGTGACCCTGCCATGATACCAGTACGCAATGACTTCAGGTTGTATTTTTCAAAATTCGGGTGCGTTAATTCAGCGATGAACATTGTTGGCACACCATGGAGAGCCGTGCAGCGCTCTTTTTCAACGGTTTTTAATACCTCTTCAGCATCGAATGTGGGAGATGGCAGTACCATCGTTGAGCCATGTGTCACGCAGGCGAGGTTGGAAAGCACCATGCCGAAACAGTGGTAGAAAGGCACGGGTATACAGAGCCGGTCTTTTTCCGTAAAACCCATCCCTTCACCAATGATATAGCCATTGTTGAGGACGCCATGGTGGGTAAGCACGACACCTTTAGGGAACCCGGTTGTTCCACTTGTATACTGGATGTTGATCGCATCATCAAATGTGAGCACCTCACCCCTCTCGATAAGCTCGTCGTTTGTTATCTCTTCTGCTTTTTTTTGCAGTTCATCCCACGTAAACATGCCATTGTAGGGAATGTCGCCCATGAAAATCGCATTTTTCAGAAACGGGAACTTTTCTGAGGAAATCCTGCCGGGCTTCGCTTCATACGCTTCGGGACAGGCTTCATAGAACATCCCCACATAATCAGAGGTCTTGAACCTTCCCTGGATGATAAGTGTCTGGATCTCTGACTGTTTGAGTGCATATTCCAGCTCATACGTACGGTACGCCGGGTTGATGTTTACCATTATTGCGCCGATCTTTGCGGTTGCGAACTGAACGACAACCCATTCTGCATGGGTCATCGCCCAGATACCGACCCTGTCGCCTTTCTCTACGCCAAATCCCATCAATCCGCGGGCTACCTGGTTTACTCTCTCTAAAAATTCACGATATGTCCAGCGAATATTCTGGTGAACAGAGACGATTGCCTCGTTGTCCGGGTATTTCGCTGCAATATTGTTTACCATCTCCCCAATCGACATTCCCAGCAGGGGGAATGTTGATGTCCCGCTTGCATAGCTTCCCTCAACCATCCCTGAAATATGGGGTGAGAACAGAATATATGATTAATGATATGATGATTTTCCGGTGATTTTTGATCCGGATCCGGGAAAAATAAAAAAACCCTGATCTGCCGGTTATCCGGGCCACACGTTTCCTGAAAAGTTACCGGCATCACAGCGGGCGGGGTTTTTTACATTATCGGCCATAAATCGCAGGGATTTTCATTCATGACTTCAAAAAGGAAAACTATTAAATTAATTTAGCGCGATTCTGTACAGTCAGCGCTTGAACAAAGGTATGTTCCCGTGTGACTGAGGGGTTGTGGCCTAGCCCGGAATGGCGACGGGCTCCAGCGGTCTTTGCGTTCTTTGTGCCCGCAGATGATGAACAATGGGTCTGCTGAATTTATCTTTCTGGCCGTAAGGCGAGGGAGAGCATCGATACTCATACGAGATTCGGTGTTTGATGATGATCCGTTGGAGCACTGATGCATGTCGGAGAGACCCGTCGATCGTGAGTTCAAATCTCACCAACCCCACATTTTCTTATTATATCTTTAACCGGCACTATGCGGATCACGATAACAAACCGGACGCGGTTTTTTAGTTCTCGTAAAAGTACACTTATGTTCTGTTGTACTGGCCAGGCACGCCATAACGGGTTGATCACCTGAAGAAGATCTCCATAATAATCAAATCACCTGACCATGGTGCCCGATCAGCTATAAGCGTTCAAAATGCCATCTCACTATCATGAGTCATGAGCTGCATCTGGTAGATGCCTTTACCGGCACTCCGTTTCGCGGAAACACTGCGGCAGTCTGCATTATGGACGGGCCGGCCGATCCCGTCTGGATGCAGCAGGTAGCCGGGGAGATGAAGCATTCCGAGACCGCGTTCCTGCATCCCGGTCAGGGCGGCTGGAACCTGCGGTGGTTTACCCCGGAACGCGAGGTGGACCTCTGCGGACACGCGACGCTCGCAGCAGCATTTACCCTGTGGACAGCTGGTCACGAGAAACCGGGATCAGCGATCGCATTTGAGACGCGATCGGGAACGCTTACTGCACAAAAGGACGGGGACTGGATAACTATTGATTTTCCTGCCGAGCCTGTTATTTCCGGGGCATCAGTTCCCGGCCTTGACCGGGCACTGGGTGTCTCCCCGGTCTTTGTGGGGCGGAACCGGTTTGATATCCTTGCCGAGCTCCCGTCAGCGGCAGACCTCTGCACACTTGAACCCGATATGGCTGCACTCGCTGGGTTTTCGACGCGTGGTATCATCGTTACTGCGGTCTCCGATCTCCCGCATTTTGATTTCGTCTCCCGGTTTTTCGCACCTGCTGTCGGAGTCCCGGAAGATCCGGTCACCGGCTCAGCCCACTGCTGTCTCGGGCCTTACTGGGGAGAAAATCTCAAAAAAACAGAGCTTGACGGGTTTCAGTGCTCAGCCCGGGGCGGGACCGTGAGGGTCACCCTGCACGGCGACCGGGTCATCTTAGGGGGGCATGCAGTCCACATATCGTCCGGCCAGCTGCTTGTCTGACCGGTACCAACTGTTGTGTTCCCGGGGCGGATGGCACCGGGCTCGTCTTTTCAGATGATGAACAATGGGTCTGCTGATAAAAGATGATGACCCGTTGGAGCACTGATGCAGGCTGGAGAGACAAAGTCAATCGTGAGTTCAAATCTTACCAATCCCCCATTTTCTATTTTTTCTGATTCCCGGGTCAGGGATTATCATCGGGGATTTGTGGTGTCGTACTTCTCAAGTGTCGAAATTCCTCATAGGGATTCACAGAGTTATCCCGTCCTGAAATGTATGGTGTGATATTCTCCGGCACCCTGGCAGAGAGTTGGTCTAAGTGAGGTCGGATACGAGATAATTTGCCGCAGGAGGATTCATCGAAGTCGAACACCCGGCGGGTCTTCTCCACCCACATTTTGCTATCCGTGGATCTTCGTTTGATAAATTTATCATATCTGACAGACACATAATAACAACGAACGGAGTATTCCATGTATCTTATCGGAGAAGCACTCATCGGCGATGGTGCAGAAGTTGCACACATTGACCTTTTAATGGGGGACAAGGAAGGTCCCATCGGCACCGCATTTGCACACGCGGTATCGCAACTATCAGCAGGTCACACACCGCTGCTTGCTGTGATTCGCCCCAACCTGCTCACAAAACCAGTTACCCTCGTCATCCCGAAAGTCACCCTCAAGACCATGACGCAGGTGAACGAGATGTTCGGCCCGGTCCAGGCGGCGGTCGCAAAAGCAGTTGCAGACTGTGTTGAAGAAGGTGTTTTTTCAGCGGTTGATATTGAAAATGTCGTGATTCTTGCATCAGCGTTTGTTCATCCGGATGCAGCGGACTATAATAAGATCTACCGGTTCAACTATGGCGCTACCAAACTTGCGATCCATCGTGCACTGGAAAAGTTCCCGGACGCAAAGACACTCATCTTTGAAAAAGACCGGGCTGCCCATGCAATCATGGGATTCAAGGTACAGCGGCTCTGGGATCCACCCTACCTGCAGGTAGCTCTTGACCTTGTCGATATGGGTAAGGTTGCATCCGTCTTAAAAGAACTTCCTGAAAACGACCATCTTATCATCGAGGCTGGTACCCCGCTCATTAAAAAGTTCGGGCTTGGCGTCATCTCCGAGATCCGGAAGCTGCGTCCCGATGCCTTCATCATTGCGGATATGAAAATCCTGGACACGGGCAACCTTGAAGCGCGAATGGCGGCGGATGCATCATCGGATGCAGTTGTTATATCCGGGCTTGCACCGGCATCAACCCTGGAAAAGGCAATCGCTGAAGCCCGTAAAGTCGGCATTTACTCAGTTGTTGATATGTTGAATGTCCAGAACCCGGTAAAAGTGATCGAGAAACTGAAAGCAAAGCCGGACATTGTTGAACTCCACCGTGCTATTGACACCGATGACACCGCCCATGCGTGGGGTGACATCGCGGCAATCAAGAAAGCAGCAGGCGGAAAACTCCTCGTAGCAACAGCGGGTGGCGTTCGGGTCAATGTTGTAAAGGATGCGTTAAAAGCCGGAGCTGATATTCTTGTTGTCGGGCGTGCGATTACGGCAAGTAAAGACATCAAGCACGCAGCTGATGAGTTCCTTGACAAACTCGACAAAGAAGAGATCGACCAGTTCCGTGTGATGACTGATTTTTAATCAGTCATTATGTAAAATTTTTTAAAAAATATAATTAAGAATCAAAGTCCCGGCCGGGGCGCTCCACTTTTCAATTCCAAGTCTCGTAGTAAAATTAATCGTTTCATTGCATCAATAGTAACAATTAGCATGCATTTAAGGTAAAAATCTAATATAGATAATTCATATTACATGAATTACAATATTCACAAGAATGAGGATCTAAATGACAACCATGGATGATCAATATACGACAAATAAAGAGTCGTGGTCTCAATATCAATTGGATGATGGAACTATATTAAAATTAAAAATCGTGTTAGTTCGTGTCCTTCACGATGTTAATCAAAAAAAGATAAAAGGACAAGAGCGCATGGGTTTCGCTTTTGGAATGCAGAATGTTGTTGCAGCAATTCCTAATAAAAAATTCCCAAATAAAAAACCCACTTCTAAAGATAATGTATCTATTACCGGTACCATATCTGTTGGAAAAAATGAATATACTATTGATAAGGGAGAATATATCGGAACAAAAATAATCATCGAACCGAAAGTAACATCGGTATCCCGAACGGACAAATTAAACTCACAGGGAGAACCCATTTATAATGTTCAGATATCTCCAGCAGTAACAATAAAAATGAAAAAATCAAAGGCGGTTTAAAATGTCAATCAATACCTTCAAAATGTTCAGACCCGATAATAGTTCTCCGTCTAATAGATATTGGATTGATCGAGTACATAAAAAAAGAACCATACGCAGTAACACGTCAACAGTAACTGAAATACGACTTGAAAGCTCACAGACCGGGCAAATTTTAATGTATTTTAGTCCTTCAATTAGTGGAACAACAACTTTTGATGCTTCAACTGTCATTTTAGAGAATGGGCAGATATCACAATATGATGAGGATATGTTTTGCGCTTTAGCAAGTGAAGTCAGTCTTGCAGATGGATGGCTTTCTCCTGAGGAGGACGAAGCTTGGGCAGATTTGTAAAAGGAGACGTTATCGTCCTCCCTTTCCCATTCTCGGATTTATCCATGACGACCAAAAAACGTCCTGCGGTCGTTGTGGCTAATTTATCTGGAAATGACCAAATTGTATGTCAAATAACTTCAAAAAATCCTTCAGATTCCTATTATATAAATCTCTCAAATTCCGATTTTTCTTCAGGAAGTTTACCGCAACCAAATTGCTATATTCGTCCTAATAAAATCTTTACTGCAGATAATAAAATCATCCTTAAAAAATCAGGGGAACTTAAGGTTACAAAAATGAGAGAGATAATTAATGAGATTCATGTAATTATCAGTTAAGAATAATGTCTAACTCTTTTCTTAATAATCAAATATTATAGTCGAGTAATGATGAATCAATAGTATTACTACCAACTATCTCCTGTTAATCAAAAGCCCTGTCGAGACGTAAAATTTTCCAGGTTTAACTCTCTTCAAAATTGGTTTTTTTAATTTTTTTATGTATTACTTTCTCTCACTTCTTTAACTCTAATAAGTTCTCTAAGATAACCTTCAATTTTTGTAAATTCATCAGCATATACCTTTTTTAATTGTGGGGGAATAGAGGGGGAATCCGCAAAAGATAATTTGATAATTGATAATCCATCAACAGCTGCATCAAGAAGAATGGAATGTTTTTCTCCTAAAGAATAAATTGCAGCAATTGCAGATTCTTGAGCAGCCAGACCATATGAGCGTGTTACTATGGCAGTTTCCAATTTCAATTTGATATTTTCCCTATTTTTCGTATCTTGTATATTTTCATAATCTTTCTCAGTTATTATCCCTTTATCAAATAATCCCCCTATTGCTTTTTCAGACAGAATTGGTTCATATCGACAATTTGCTATTTGCATGATTTCACTGAATAGTTTTATTAAACGAACATTTGATTCAACAGTAGAAGAGTCACATAGCCGCTGTTCTTTTTGGATTTTTAAAGTGTAATTATTTACTGTTATCCAAGAACCAATTGCCACTGTTATGATTAATTCAATTGATGTTACTGGAATTAACCAATCTTGAATTCCACTTAAAGTGTGATATTGATCAAAATAAATAATAAATAAAATGATAAGCGGTGAAATGATAAACAAAATTCCGAGCCATAAAATCCTATTATTCGATTCTCTTTCCGTTAATACCATAAAATTTCATAGTATTTCTAAAATATAAATAAGGTCTCTAAAAAATTTTATTAAATTTTATTGAAAAAATTTTAATTGAGCTGACAAAATGGCATCCAGTCTGGAATCATGAACCGTTCCCAAATCACGTGTCGTTCTCTTTCCGGAGTAGACATATTTTCAAATTCTGACTCACCGGTATGCCACCAGACTGAATTATTATGCACCTTTTCATAGTGCATAACATGTTGCAATTTGCGAGATGGTTGAAAAGTTCGGTATCCATTTTTCCAGATGAGTGCATTAAACACCAGTTGTTCCTTTGTCCATAATGTTTCAGAAAATCGCGTGTCTGTTATTACAAACCCTTTTGCAATATTCTTCATCAAATAATTACGGTTGATTTTATCTTGAAGAGAGGGGGAAATCTCAGCAAATACAATAACATGAAAATGAGGATACCCACTTACATGAGGTTCAATAACCCAAATATAGGTTAAATCCGGGAGGGTATAGTGTCATTTTAACCACCAACTTTTTCAAAATATTCGACGGAAATAAAAGAATAATTCGATAACTAAAATAATTTTCAAAAAAGTGAAACTTTGAAGTAGGTAAAATGAATTCAGAATAGGTTCACCGAACTCGTTATATCGCAATTTGGGGACGCCACAGCGGCGGGGACGAGCCAAAGGCGAAGTTCCCAGGAGCGTCTGAGTGAGTCAGTTTCATTCAGCAATTACACGATTTTTAGTCGTAAGAATGGGACTATACCCAAAAAAAATTATTCAAACAACCGGTAGTTCGGTGCTTCATCTGTGATCAGGATGTTGTGCGGGTGACTCCCGGTCATACCGGCATTAATGATCCGGATAAACTTTGCGTTCTTCTGCATCTCGCCGATCGTCTTTGAACCCGTATACCCCATTGCGGATTTGAGTCCCCCGACAAGCTGGTACATCACTTCCCCAACGTGACCCACATATGGGGTCACACCTTCTACACCTTCCGGCACAAACTTGGTGTTGCCAATATCCTTTTTCTGGAAGTACCGGTCGCCCGACTTCCCTGTGTTCATGACCCCACTTTTGGTCTATGGAAAAGTTCCGGTTCTGTCAGATGTTACGTTTGGATGAAGTGGTATATTTTCCCGGATATGGGGGAGAATTTAATATCTGGTGATAAGAAGTAATTCTGGTGACATATGTCCAAAGTGGAGATTAGACCGATCGATTCCCAGGGGCGGATCATCCTGCCGAAATCCTGGCGGAACCGGCTCAAGACCAATTCCGTAGTCATCATTGACGAGGACGACCGGCTGGAGATCCGGCCTGCGGACGCCGACCTGTCACGGTTTGTGGATGCCGTGGAAGTCGACGCGGAACATTTTGACGACTACCACAAGCTCCGTAAGGGACTGAAAAAAGATGCGGTTTATTGATACCAATGTCTTCATTTATGCGGTCCTGAAGCCAAAGACTGCCCTGCCGGATGCAGTCCTGCGGAA